>CAINAY010000159.1 GCA_903846425.1 uncultured Noviherbaspirillum sp. | reverse complement strand
GATGGAGAAAGGGGGCGACATCATCCAGCTGGGCCGTCATTTGGATGCGGCGGCGGCCACAATTAAAGCCAAACTCCCCGTTGGCATTGAACTGGAACGCGTGGCTGATCAGCCGCGTGCGGTGAGTTCGTCTGTCAATGAATTTCTGAAGGTATTGGCTGAAGCGGTAATGATTGTGCTGGCGATTAGTTTTATTGCGTTGGGTCTGCACACCAAGCCGCTGCGCATCGATGTTAGGCCTGGTTTGGTGGTGGCGCTCACAATACCGCTGGTGTTAGCGGCTACGTTTTTAGCCATGCAAATCCTTGGTATCGATTTGCATAAAATTTCGCTCGGTGCACTGATTATTGCGCTGGGCTTGTTGGTAGACGATGCCATCATTGCGGTTGAAATGATGGTGAGAAAAATGGAAGAAGGCTTGTCGCGCTTTGATGCGGCCACCTTTGCTTACACATCAACTGCGATGCCTATGCTGACCGGTACGTTGATTACGGCGGCTGGCTTTTTGCCGATTGGTTTTGCTAAATCGGCAGCGGGTGAGTACACGTTTTCTATGTTTTCTGTGAATGCCTTGGCACTCTTGATCTCATGGTTTGCGGCGGTACTGTTTACACCTTATCTAGGCTATGTTTTATTACGAGTTAAGCCAAGCTCGAATGCCGATGGTCATCATGAGTTATTTAATACGCCGTTTTACAACCGACTTCGTCGAGTGGTGAACTGGTGTGTTGAATGGCGCAAAACGACTATCGCGCTAACACTTGCTGGTTTCTTCTTGGGCGTGTTCGGATTTAAATTTATTGAACAGCAGTTTTTCCCAGATTCGAGCCGACTAGAACTCATGGTGGAGCTGTGGTTGCCGGAAGGCTCGTCGTATCAAGCGACTGAAGCACAGGCGAAAAAGTTTGAACGATTCATCATGCAGCAGCCGGGCGTGGAGAGTGTGACTAGCTATGTGGGCACGGGTAGTCCGCGCTTTTATTTACCGCTGGATCAAATTTTTCCGCAAACAAATGTATCGCAAATCGTGGTGTTACCCAAGGATGCGAAGACGAGAGAAACGCTGCGATTAAAAATCAAAGAACTATTTGCCAAAGATTTTCCTGAGGTGCGCGGTCGAGTGAAATTGCTACCTAACGGACCACCGGTGCCGTATCCCGTGCAGTTTCGCGTCACGGGAACTGAGATTGAAAAAGTACGGTTAATCGCAGATCAAGTTAAGGCGATTTTGCGTACTAACACCAACGCCGTGGGCGTGAACGACAACTGGAATGAATCAGTAAAAGTGGTGCGTATTGATCTTGACCAGGAAAAATTACGTGCCCTTGGTGTCAATTCGCAGTTAGTCATGCGTGCGGCTAATACCGTTCTGAGTGGTTCAGTGGTGGGGCAATTTCGAACCGGCGATAAGCTGATTGATATCGTCATTCGTCAGCCCGTAGAAGAGCGCGCCACGATTACAGCGCTGAGTAACGCAAGCGTGCCAACGGCTAGCGGCCGGCCAGTGCCACTTTCACAATTGGCTACGCCACGATTTGTGTGGGAGCCAGGGGTGATTTGGCGTGAAGGGCGCGAATGGGCCATCACGGTTCAGTCTGATGTCGTCGACGGTATTCAGGGGCCGACGGTTTCAGGGCAGGTTGATCCTTTGCTGGAACCTCTGCGTGCCAAATTGCCACCGGGTTACAAGATCAAATTGGCGGGTGCAGCGGCAGATAGCGGCAAGGCGCAAGATTCAATTGCGGCGAATGTTCCGCTGGTGATTTTTATTGTCTTCACGCTGTTGATGCTTCAGCTGCATAGTTTTTGGCGTTCACTTATGGTGTTTCTCACGGGGCCATTAGGCGTCGCGGGTGCAGCGCTAGCTTTGTTGATTTTGCAGCGGCCATTTGGTTTCGTAGCGCAGCTGGGTGTGATTGCGCTGTTTGGGATGATTATTCGAAATTCGGTGATCTTGGTCGATCAGATTGAACAAGATATCGCCGCGGGTATTTCGGCCTGGGATGCGATTGTTGGCTCGGCCGTGAGGCGTTGTCGACCTATCCTGCTGACGGCCGCTACCGCTGTGCTGGCTATGATTCCCTTGTCGCGTTCGGTGTTCTGGGGCCCGATGGCGGTAGCGATCATGGGTGGCCTGATAGTTGCCACATTACTGACGCTGTTGTTCCTGCCAGCCCTCTATGCCGCATGGTTCCGGGTCAAGCGTCCAACAGCGCTATAGGCGAAAATCGGAGCGTCCGCTCTGAATTTCCAGTAGAATTCGGGGTTTGAGTCACCGCCAGCAGCTTGGCAACGTAGGGCGACCGCTCTTGACGCATGGTCGCCCTTTGCTTTTGTCGACGCTGGCGCGAATTACTTCAAATTCTGTGATTCCCTTTGCCGCGAGGATGGCGAAATTGGTAGACGCACCAGGTTTAGGTCCTGACGCCAGCAATGGTGTGGGGGTTCGAGTCCCCCTCCTCGCACCACAGAACTGTTTAACTTTTTTGGATGAAGCACATGGCAACTGAAGTCGAAACCCTGGAAAAACTCGAACGTCGCGTGACGCTGACCGTCGCTTTGGCCGAGATTAATTCGGAAGTGGAAAAACGTTTGAAGGTACGTGCCCGTACCGCCAAGGCAGCAGGCTTTAGACCCGGCAAAGTCCCCATGAAAATGGTGGCAGCCCAGTATGGTCCAATGGTTGAAAATGAAGTTATGAACGACAAGGTCGGTCTGGCCTTTGTTCAAGCTACATCAGCCAATAACCTTCGTGTGGCTGGCTATCCTCGCATTGAACCAAAGCCGGGTGAAGAGGTTGAAGGATCCTTGGTATTTCAAGCGACCTTTGAGGTGTATCCCGAGCTGAAAATAGGCGAACTTTCGGCTATCGAAATCGAACAAAGTCGCTCGGACATTACCGACACTGAAATCGATAAGACACTCGATATTTTGCGTAAGCAGCGCGTGCACTATCACACCAAAGGCGCGCATGACGCGCATGGCGATGGTGGTCCTGATACCTCAGCTCAAAATGGCGACCGAGTCACGATTGATTTTGTCGGCAAACTTGACGGCGTTGAATTTGCCGGTGGCAAAGCTGATGACTTTCCGTTTGTAATCGGTGAAGGTCGTATGTTGGCTGACTTTGAAAAAGCAACCATCGGCCTGAAGAAGGGTGAATCTCGTACCTTTCCGATGACATTCCCTGAGGACTACCACG
>CAINAY010000158.1 GCA_903846425.1 uncultured Noviherbaspirillum sp. | reverse complement strand
TTATATTTCATTCTCTGGCATCGTGACCTTCAAAAATGCCAAAGATCTGCAAGCCGTCGCACGTGCTGTGCCTTTGGATAGAATGCTGATCGAAACAGATTCGCCCTATCTGGCCCCAGTGCCTATGCGAGGCAAGACCAATGAGCCGGGCTTTGTTCGGCATGTAGCTGAATATCTGGCTGATTTGAAGGAAGTACCGCTCACCATGCTGGCAGCAGCGACGACAAGCAATTTCAAAACGCTGTTTCACATCTCGCACTAATTTTTCGGTGACTTGGATAATTTTATGAAAGATCATCTACTCGATCCTTCTAGGCGCCAATTATTTGCCGCGGCAATACTACCGGGTTTAGAAAAATTTTTGGAACCCCTTGCTCGCAAATCGAATTCCTACGAAGAGTGGTTTGCTGCGATAGCCATTGATGACGCTTTGCGTTGTCAATTGCTGCTGCAACGAGGTTTTGATCCCAACACTATCGAGCCTGAGCGGCTGGATACGGCATTACTACTTTCTGTTCGACACCGAGCTTGGAAAGTGTTTGCTTTGCTGCTTAAACATCCGGATGTGCAGCTTGATGCACGTTCGCGCAATGGTGATACGGCGCTCATGATTGCCGCTTTTAATGGCGACACCAAGGCCGCACTAGAACTTATCGATAAAGGTGCGGAAATTAATCGCCCAGGTTGGACAGCACTGCATTACGCCAGTGCTGTTGGTAATGTAGTGCTGATACGAAAATTAATCGAAAACTCAGCCTACATTGATGCTGAATCACCCAACAAGACTACCCCATTGATGATGGCAGCTCGTGCAGGTCATTTATCCTCAGTACAATTTTTGATTGCCGAAGGTGCTGACGTTACTGCGAAAAATGAACTCGGTTTAAATGCTATTGATTTTGCAAAATCACAAAATCACGTAGCGATTGTTAATCTACTCGAGCGCACTGTGAAGCAAGCAGAAACTAAATCAGATACTACAGCCGATACTAAAGCCGATACTGCAGCACCACCTGTAACATCTACAGCAACAACCCAACCAGAAAATTCTTCAAATTCACCCGAAGATTTTTATAAAGAGGCGGCTCAGCCCACGGCTGAAAGCGAAAGTGCAACTCAAAAGTAATTTTTGCTAAAGATTTTGAATCAAAGCAGCATTCATTATCAAACCCCCGTCAGTTTCTGTTCATCTGCCCCCCTTCTTGTTGAAACTACAAAGACATTCACCAGTCTGAATTCAGCCGGGATGTCCCGTCTTTGTTGTCGCGACAAATAATTCAAGGAGGACTTATGCGCAAATCTTTCACCAGCGGTTTATTTTTGCTGATGATTTCAGCTACGTGGGCCCATGCTGAGACATCGACTTCTCAAGGTATCAGAGAAAGTAACGATCCTCAGCGAGCTCAAGAAATAGAAAACAATGCCCGCCAGATATCAGGGCAAAGCACCAACGAATCCGGTGCGACAGGCGCCGCAACTGAGCCTGAAAAAGCTACAGGGAAAAAGAAAAAATCTCACTCGAAGTCTCACAAAAAACCCCATAAACGCTCTAGCTCAGCTGCTTCTAAGGCCGGAGATGCTGGCACGGGAGCAGAAAAAAATAGCTCCGGTAACAGTAACTCTGAATATAGCCCCGGTAACAGTTCAGGAAACAGCAATTCTGGTAATAGCTCAGACTATCGGTCTGGCAATAACTCTGGAAACAATTCGGGTAGCAGCAACTCTGACTATAGCCTTGGCACCAAATCGGGCAATAGCTCCGGAAACAGCTCGGGAGCTAGTAATTCAGGTAGTAACTCAGACTCTGGCTCCACAACCAGTCCCGGCAATAGTTCGGGAAATAACTACGAGAGCTTCAAACCTAGGGAGTAATCGGTCGGTATAAGGTGGGTGCTGTGGTTCTGCTACAGTGCCCACATGAAGAAAATTACCCTAGACCGAATGCTGCAATCGCAGGGCTTTGGCTCGCGCAAATATTGCCGCCAACTGATAGCCGAAGGCGAGCTCAGCATCGATGGCCAGGTCGTCACCGACTATAAACTGGAAGTCGAAATAAGCGATTTGCAATTTCGGCTATTCGATGAAGAATGGCAGTACCGCGAGCATGTTTATATCGCCCTAAACAAGCCCTCCGGCATAGAGTGTTCACGCAAACCCAGCAATCATCCCGGCGTGATGACTTTGCTACCTGAGCAATTTAGCTGGCGCGATGTACAAGCGATCGGAAGACTCGATCACGATACGACTGGTTTGTTATTACTCTCCGATGATGGCGCATTTAATCACGCCATGTCTTCGCCTAAACGGCATGTTCCCAAGTTATATCTTGCTACCACCGCAGAACCCGTGACACAGGAATTAATTGACTCGTTACTCAAGGGCGTGCAGTTACATGATGAGCAACATCCCTTAGCGGCCGTGTCATGTGTCGCGCGTGGCGAGCATCACATTGAAATCGTTGTGGAGCAGGGAAAGTACCACCAAGTTAAACGCATGCTGGCCGCTGCCGGCAATCACTGCCAAGCCTTAGAGAGAATTTCTATCGGTCGTTTAACATTAGAAACGCTCGAACTCAGTGAAGGCGAGTGGTGCTACCT
>CAINAY010000157.1 GCA_903846425.1 uncultured Noviherbaspirillum sp. | reverse complement strand
GGGCCATAGGCATGACGCTCGCCATTAATGTCGACTTCAACGAGTGGCTCTAACCAAAACATACCGCGCGAGCCATTGCGAACCAAGGAAATTTCTACACCCTTAACTTTTGCATGTACGGTGATGGCGCTCGCTACTTCATTAGCACCCAACGCAATCGCCGTCGAATCACGCGGCACAAAAATTTTTACGCTCATGCTTGACTCCTTGCTCGCTCAACCAATGTCTTTAAACGCTCAATCGTCATACGAGCATATACATCGTCATTAATCATGGCGGAAGGGCCGCACGCGCAGTGACCCAAGCAATACACAGGCTCTAGGGTTACAGCACCGTCTTTGGTCGTTTCATGAAAATCGCAGCCGAGTGCTTTCACTGCCTCTTGAGCGAATGCGTCACCTCCAACAGCCTGACAGGCTTCGGCTCGACAAATCTGCACAACGACTTTACCGGCTGGCTTTTGGCGAAAGTGATGGTAATAACTAATGACACCATGCACCTCAGCACGTGACAGGTTTAGCGCGTCTGCAATGCGAGGGACAGCCTCAGCAGGTACATAACCCTCGACGGCCTGAATCGCATGCAAAATGGGAAGCAGCGCTCCCTCTATGGTTGCCATTCGATTCAAAATCTCGTCGATGGCATCGGTGGTGACAGTGTCGGACATCAAAATCCTCTTGTATCTTGAATTTATGCAATTAAAAGCCTAAATAAATCCCCTCGATAGGCTGCTATACATTGTGAAACTGGATGTTCAACCTTGCGCCAGAGTGTGTCAATATGCTTTTTATCACCTATGAAGCTTGTGGCACTCTACTAGTCGGGCACTTAACAAACATGTCGGTTTGACCGATCATGCCAACATGAAGATCGCAAACAATCATCACATCTACGTGGTTGAGCTATCCAAAGACGTGCTCTATGAGCCAAAGTTCAAGAAAGCTAATCCTGATTATCTTTTCGGTAAGCCCTGCGTTTATGTCGGCATGACGGGACTCGACCCGGACACACGGTTCGATCGGCATAAAGCAGGCATTCAGGCTAACAAGTTCGTGAATGAATACGGGCTCTGGTTATTGCCAGATTTGTACGAATCCCATAATCCGATGCCGTATGAAGATGCTAAGTACATGGAGGTTGATCTGGCCATACGCTTAAGAGAAGCGGGCTATGGTGTTTGGCAGGCTTGAGCTAATCGCGAGAAAAAATTGATCGACGTTGCAGAAAATAGTATTTTGAAAACTAAACACCTCAAATCAACGCCATATTTTTGCAACGCGTAATTACAAATGCGTAATACGAAACTTTAATGGTTGAATTAAGGACTTGAAACTTGCATGGTTAGGCTCGCGGTATGAATTTACATTCATTCGAGGCTAAGTATGGAAAACAGACAACTTGCACGCCTGCTTGGCGCCCTCAGTTTTGAGGAGCGATTAAGGATTATTGGCTCCCTTATCGCCTCGGGTGATGAGGGCTTGTCTCAGCGTGAACTCGCCGAAATAACGGGACTTACTCCCAGCAGTGTTTGGATACATCTCGATTACATGATGGGCACCGACATGGTCTTAAGCCGACCAACACCCGCAGGAAAAATATTCACCGCCGATCTTCAGCTACTAGAAGAATTGTTTTCTTTTATGTGTGAAAACTATGGCGCAGGAGTTCGCTTGGTCAATCGCGCTGCCAACAAAAAAGCGCGCGTCACTGAATAAACAAAATCATAACAATCTACGCCCCCATCTCCTTCCCAACTAGTCGCTCTCACGCGTGACGATTTCCGGCATTGATTGCGTCGAGCACCTAAAGCGATCAGTTAGTATCTCTATAAATCCTGATACAAGTAGTACTTTCCCAAAGAATTTACTAATGAAACTAGGTTAGTAGCTCTTCAAGCCCTTAGCTGTTTGTATCCGATTTTCGTAACGCGTAGATTACCCAAACCCATGAAGATATTATTAATCGAAGATGAAGCCAAAATCGCTGACTTCGTACTGACTGGTTTAAGTTCGGCTGGTATGCAAGCCGTGCATCTGGCTGACGGTAGCGCTGGGTTACAACGCGCTTTATCGACACCCTTCGATGCGATTGTGCTGGATGTAATGCTACCTAACCTCGATGGCATCAGCGTACTTAAACGTTTGCGTGCATCTGGACTTGCAACACCCATCGTTTTATTGACAGCAAAAACTGATCTTCAGGATAGGCTACAGGGATTTGAAGCTGGAGCGGATGATTACTTACCCAAACCTTTTTTCATCGAAGAACTCGTCGCTCGCATAAAGATACTTATCAACCGGCAAGCTGGCCTAACAGCTTCGCTGATTGAAGAAAATGGACTACAACTGAATCGTATCTCCCGCGAGGCCACTTGGTCAGATCATCAGGCCACGCTGAGCCAGCGTGAATTTACTTTGATTGAATATCTAATTAGAAGCCCTGATCATATTTTTTCTCGCAATCAGATACTCAAGCATGTGTGGGGCTTGGACTTTGATCCCAAAACCAATGTCGTTGATGTCTGTATACAGCGAATTAGAAAAAAATTAATTCATCCTCGTAAAGGCGACCCAAAGAATTTCCCTATTGAGTCTATACGCGGCATAGGCTATCGATTTCGTAAGGCTTAAATTTTTACGCTGAATTTATTCACTAATAGTTCATCACATTTCCCATGTTTGGTCTTTCAAAATCATTCTATGCCAAGGTTTTTCTGTTGTTCATCGTGACGACACTAGGGATGTACGTTCTTAATCAACTGTTGGTAGGACGTATTGGCGGTGGTCAGATGCGCAAAGTTTTTATAGAACGTCAAATAAATATCAATTTGCGCTGGGCGAAAGAGCCGCTAATAGAAAAAACAGATGATGAACTCAAAGAAGAATTATTGGAAACTATACACATCGCTCGACCAGATGAAGTACGAATATTCACCGCCATTCCTGAAACTAGTAAGAGCTATTCATTCAATAATTTGCCCTTTACTGAAAAATTCCAAGATGCCAAAGTACTGATACCCGAACCCGATGACGACGCGCCTCAAGTAGAACGCGCAATCATCACATTCGAGAATATGGAATGGAATGCGACTAAGCTTATAACACCCCATAAAATCATTGTCGCTCTGGTGAACACCCAAGCCGCAGGGCGTCATATGGAAGATTTTCTGGAAGTTCGCATGCGAACCATTAAACAGATTTTTCCATTTTCATTAACGATGTCTATCTTGGCTGCTTTTTTTGTTACAAGAAAAACGCTAGCTCCTATTAAACGAATACAAAATTCATTACGTGCGGTAGATACCCGTGATCTCACCACGCGAGTACCCCATCAGGGCGAAGATACGGAATTCCGTGAATTTATCGATGTTTTTAACAATATGCTGGCACGCCTAGAACGGGGCTTTCTTCAAGCATCACGATTTTCAAGCGACGCAGCTCATGAACTACGTACTCCGCTCACCATCATGCAAGGCTATATCGAACGAGCCATTTTTGAAACCGAGCCCGGCTCAAAAATACAGATACAACTACGCCTGATTTCGGATGAAATTGAACGCCTCTCGTCGATTACACAAAAATTACTGCTTTTGGCACAAGCCGATGGTGGCCAACTAAAGCTTGATTTTGAATTTATTAATGTTAGCGACATGCTTGGTGAATTAGTAGAAGATATGGGCTTACTTGAACCTCCAATAACTACTCGCGGAACGATCCAGAAAAAGATTCTATTTGAAACCGATCGCGCACTGCTTCAGCAGTTACTAAATAATCTATTTACCAACGCAGTGAAATACAACATCCCCGAAGGATGGATTGATATCACAGCATGGGCTGAAGAGAATAAACTTCATATCAGACTATCTAACCCTACTGATAGCATTAGCGAAGAATTTGCAAGCAAGGCATTTGATCGATTTTCGCGTGGAGATGGTGCTCATAACCGCAAAGTGGATGGCACAGGACTTGGCCTAAGTCTATGTAGGGAAATTGCACATGCTCACCAAGGCGAACTCAGCTTCGATGTTTTCGATCAACGTATTGTGACAGTTGAATTTACTGCACCACTAAAAAAATCAACAAGCTCTTACACAAGCTAATAAACAACTGAGATTTTAAGTTTCTGAAATTCAAAGACCTGTTTCGATACGCACAGCTAATTTTTCTGGCAAACCGGCTGCACGACTATCCTCCGCAACCGCTAAGTGATCGTAGACGACACGATGAAACGTGAGTTTTTCTTCATCCAGATCCAACATAGTGTAATTGGCACGAGTATCACCATCACGTGGCTGACCCGCTGATCCTACAGTCGCTAGCCAGTAGCGCTGTGACCTAGTATGAATCGCGATATTCGCCTTAATCGATACCTGTGCCATTTCGCGATCTGTAATTCGATAATATAAAGACTGCTCATGCACGTGCCCACCCAGCACATAACGAACATCGGTATGGCGGGCGACGGCTTGCATGCTTCGGTTGGCGGTTCGCTCCTCCAACACATACTGCCAACGCTCGGGCGCATCAGCTGTCGCATGAACCAAAAATACTTTATCAAACAATAGTGTCAAGGGTAGATGCTGCAACCAATCGCGCTGACTTTCTGTGAGCTGGTCACGCGTCCACGCAGTCGCCAACTCAAACCAACCCGCATCAGGCGCGACATCGAGCTCGGGCAAAACATCATGATTACCACGAACAATCAATGCGCCCTCTTGCTGCAGCCACCGACAACGTTCGACGACTTCTCCTGGGTGAGGTCCATAGCCCACCAAATCGCCCAAAATTGCAAACCGATCGGCCCCTTGCTCGCGCGCATGTTCCAGGCACGCATCCAGCGCGGGAAGATTGGCGTGCACATCGGCTAGCAAGGCAAGTTTCACATTAGGCTTTCAGGGATTTGATGGGAAATGTAAACCGGCCGCCTCTCTGACAGCAACCAGATTGATGGTCTTCGAATGTAAAGTTAGCAACTAACCATCATTTCCATCAATTTTTATTTTCGACACTCCCCATAAATTTAGATTTACTGTATATTTGTACAGTACTTAAACCTAACTAGGGAGCCACATCATGCGTTATGACTTAGATAATCACTACGACATCAGCCCTGAAATAAACAATTCCCATCACTGGATACGCGGAACCGATGTCCAACACGTCTGGAGAAAACACGGCTGGGTACCACCCAGTGAATATCGGCGGGATTTTCAAATGAATTCAATCAAAGATCCCAGCGACAAAGCAGCAGCAAGGCAAACGAATTGATTCATTTACTGATTATTGGTCAGTCGCAAATGAAGCGACTAACCAAAATTTAGTTGCTACAAACGAGACTAATTGAGCCTCGTTTTGCCGCCTTATCATCATGGCCCAGGATGATAGTTTGTCTATCATTGCCCTGACACGTCATTGCCACCTGAGATTCCTCAGCACTCCAGCAACGTAACCAAGCACTTTGCGGTTTTGAAGAAGCACTCTTAATCGCTGCCACCTCGCAATGCGACCAACTGGTAAACATCTCTATGTTGAATAATTTCGGCTCATCGCTTGTGAGTGGAATTGTTTTCTTCTCGCCAGACTTGCCAAACTCCACAATCTCGAGATAAGCCTCTGCCTTAGCGTACGACGAAGCCAGCAGCAATAAAAAAACCATCAGCAATTGAAACCAATTAAGTCGATGAATAAAGCGGTTGGTAGCGCGCATAAGCTAAGCAATTAATTATGAGGAGAAGCAACGATTTTGTTTCTAGGTTAAACCTTACCCAAATAGTCACGCTTACCAATTTCCACACCGTTGTGACGCAGGATGGCGTACACCGTCGTTACATGGAAATAGACATTCGGCATAGCGTGATTGAGTAAAAATTGCATACCCTTGTAATGCGTTTCGGTTTCACCGCGTTTGGTGACAATATCTTTATCTTCCGTACCGTCTATTTGGGTTGCGCTGAAACCCTGAATGAAAGCGATAGTCTTAGCAATACGCTGTTTCAAATCAGCGATGCTCACTTCGGTATCTTCATACACAGGAATATCGACACCAGCTAATCTCGCCACCACACCTTGGGCTGTATCGCAAGCAATCTGCACTTGACGCGTCAATGGAAACATATCGGGATAAAGGCGGAACTGAGTTAATGCAGCTTCACTCAACTTTTTTGTATCGATATGTGACTGCGCTTTGTCTAACAGGCGATCCAAATTGATCAGCATATTGACGATACGCGGCACACTGGCTTGGAACATAGAAATAGTCATGAAGGCTCCTTAAAAAACTAATTTTCCCACGTTTGGGCAGATTAGTCGCATCTGGGTTACTTGAACCCATCATGTGAGATAGGTCATTTACGGCGCCTCTACACCTTAAATTCATAAAGTATGAAATGCAAAATTTAGTAAATGGGCACCGTCATTACTGCTTTAATTTACGTTGCC
>CAINAY010000156.1 GCA_903846425.1 uncultured Noviherbaspirillum sp. | reverse complement strand
TTAGGTTTGGCTGTGAGCGATATTGAATCTTTATCGCAACAAGTCGTCAATAGTTTGGCACGTTACGAAAAGCAGTCAGCCTAAGAATCGGCTTAAGGTATCAGCTTAAGGTATCAGCTTAAGGTATCGCCTTTAGATATCGCCTTTAGATATCGGATAAAGCTTCGTTGTTGAAATTCAATCCTTAAAAGCAGTGTTCTGCGCCGGGGAACTGTCCGGATTTAACTGCCTGAACATAGGCCACAATTGCTGCTTGAATCGATGTTTGCCCTTGCATAAAATCTTTAACAAATTTTGGGCGGTGTCCTTGGAATACGCCCAACATATCGTGCAGAACAAGAACCTGACCTGAGCATTCGATTCCCGCACCGATACCTATTGTCGGTATTTTTAAAGCCTGAGTAAGCTTTGTTCCGAGAGCGGCGGGGATTGCCTCAAGCACTAGCAGTGAGGCGCCAGCTTGTTCTAAAGCCAGTGCGTCGTTAAGCAAGCGTTCTGCTGAGTCAGCAGTTTTGCCTTGCACTCTAAATCCACTTAACTGATGAACTGCTTGGGGCGTTAGTCCCAGGTGAGCGCACACTGGTATACCTTGTTGCACTAGAAGGTGCACGGTCTCAGCTAACCATTGTCCACCTTCGAGCTTAACCATTTCTGCACCAGCGCGCATAAGTTGTGCGGCATGAGTCAATGCTTGCTCGGGTGTGCTGTATGAAGCGAATGGTAAGTCAGCTATCAACATAGAAAAACGTGCGCCGCGAGCGACGCAAGCGGTATGGTAAGTCATGTCATCCATTGTGACGGGCAAGGTCGACGCGCGACCTTGTATGACCATGCCGAGTGAATCGCCAACCAAGAGGATATCAACACCGCAATCATCGATTAGGCCTGCAAAGCTTGCGTCATAGCAGGTGAGCATGACGATTTTTTCATTGTTTTCGCTCATTTTCGCGAGCGACAAAATAGTTGATTTCTTACGCGTTGGCTTTACGCCTGCATCGTTGGATGTAGACATAACAACTAATCTCCGCGGCTGAAAAATTCTCGCTTGCCACGCATTCCGACGATGCGTTTCATGAGCAAATCAAAGTCTTCGCTACGTTCAATCGGATTGAGATTTTCTGCATTGACCATTAGTAGGGGCGTACTTTCATATTGATGAAAAAAGCGACTATAACTTTCGCAGATGCGTTCGAGATAGTTATCCGAAATATTAGATTCACTCTGAATGCCGCGTCGCTTGATTCGATCAGCCAACGTTCCGGGGGTAGCTTGTAGATAGATAACTAAATCGGGCCGTGGCGTGGCTTGGCTAAAGTGATCGTACATTTGGTGATACAGATTTAATTCATCATCAGCTAAGGTGAGCGCAGCGAAAATAGGATCTTTATCGATTAAAAAATCGGCGATCACCGGTGCTGAAAAAAGATCGGTTTGCGCGAGATCGCGCAGTTGATTCATGCGCTGAAATAGAAAAAAAATCTGGGTGGGTAGCGCGTAGCGCGCGGAATCTTTATAGAAGCGTTGCAGGAAAGGGTTTTCCTGGGGTTGCTCAAGTAATGCTTGTGCTCCCGTCTCAGCCGCAATGCGCCGGGCTAGGCTGGTTTTGCCTACCCCTATCGGGCCTTCGACCACAATAAATCGGTATTTGTCGAGATTCATGGCACTAGATGATACGTGATTGTGATGCGAGATCAAAACCTAAACAAGGATAAGACAGGGTGCCGCCTAGGTGGCATTAATCAGTTTTTCGGTATAGCGTAGATCGCTTGATTGCTCAGCCCTTGTACGTAGTTGCTGGCTAGTCCATGGTCCGGAATTAAAATCTCAGGATTGAGTTCAAGTAAAGGCAATATAACAAATGCGCGGGTGGTCATGCGTGGGTGAGGCACAACTAAGGTGTCGGTAGATATTTTTACATCACCGTACAAGAGAAGATCTAAATCCAGTGTGCGGGGTGCATTTCGAAAAGGCCTTTCACGGCCGAAAGATAATTCGATTTTTTGTAACTCAGATAATAGTGATTCAGCGCTTAATGTTGTATCTAGCCTAGCTACCGCGTTGATAAAGTCATCACCAGTGGCATCGATAGGTGCACTTCTGAATAACGATGAATGATTATGTAGTTGAGTTTGCGGCAGATGTTGCAATGCTGAGAGCGCAGCTGTGACATTGTGTAGCGCATTACCCAGATTGGACCCTACACCGACGTAGGATATTACCGGTTCCATCAGCTACTTTCAGCTTTCGGCTTGCTGCGACTACGCCCACTACGTCGACGACGTTTTGTGGTCGGAGAATCTGAATTTTCCATTGGCTTTTGATTCAGCAGCGATTCTCTACCGCCACCATCGGCTTCCATGAAATCAGTCCACCACTGACCAAGTTCTTCGTCTATCTCACCTGAGGCGCAGCGCAAAAGCAGAAAATCATAACCGGCGCGCATACGCGGGTGCTCTAATAATTTGTAAGGAGATTTTCCAATACGACGCTCGAAGCGTGGCTGCATCGCCCAGATATCTCGCATGTCGGTAGCAATACGTCGTTGCAGGGCCAATTTTTCAGTCTGCCCATCGAGTACGTCATCCGCGGCGAGATGCAGCGCGGGAATCGGATACTCACCGGCGGCTCGATAAGCTTCCCATTTTTCGAGTACTTGGTGCCAAAGCAGTGAAGCAAATAAAAATCCAGGCGATACCGATTTACCCTGCCGAATCCGCTCATCTGTATTGGCCAGTGCGAGCGTGACAAACTTTTCGCCTAAGGGCTGCTCTAGTACGACATCGAGCAATGGTAATAAACCGTGATGCAAACCTTCTTTGCGTAAGCGTTGCAAGCAAGCCATCGCATGCCCACTCATTAAGAGCTTGAGCATTTCATCAAACACGCGTGCGACGGGAACGTTGTTAATCAGCGGAGCCATCACGGCCATAGGCTGGCGTGTATCCGGTGCGATTTTAAATTCGAGTTTGGCCGCGAACCGAACGACGCGTAATAAGCGCACTGGATCTTCTCGATAGCGTGCTTCTGCAACGCCGATAATACGCATCGTATTATTACGGATATCTTTCATGCCGCCGTGATAATCGAGTACCAACTGCTCGGCGGGGTCGTAATACATGGCGTTGATGGTGAAGTCGCGTCTAGCAGCGTCTTCGTGTTGCTCGCCAAAGGTGTTATCGCGCAGCACTCGGCCGTGGGCATCCTTTTGGGCCTCGTCAGCAGAATTACCTCGGAAGGTTGTCACCTCGATGAGATCTTGTCCAAACATCACATGAACAATCTGAAAGCGACGTCCGATAATGAAAGCGCGCCGGAACAGTCGCCTGATTTCTTCTGGTGTCGCATCGGTGGCCACATCAAAATCTTTGGGCTTCAAACCCAGCACTAAATCTCTAACTGCACCACCTACAACAAAGGCCTTGAAT
>CAINAY010000155.1 GCA_903846425.1 uncultured Noviherbaspirillum sp. | reverse complement strand
TGATTCATCTACCGTACGGCAAATTTTTGAAACGGTCGACATGCCTTTGCAATCGTCGACAGACAAACGATGCTCGTTACGATGTCTAGTATAAATATGCAGCGAATCAATCGCCATCGGACTATCTAAAAAAACGGGTAAATCAGGTATGCGTCCCGCTTTTTTCAGCAGATAAATTTCGTATAAAAGATTCTGCGCACGCCCAACCGCAAAAGACGGCACCAACACCATGCCACCGCGCGCTGCAGTTCGTGTAATCACATCAGCTAAAACCCGACCGTCATCATTCGGGTCATGCAATCGATCGCCGTAGGTTGATTCAACCATCAGATAATCAGCATGCTCAATAGGTGCTGGTGGCTTCATTACCAAATCATCAGGACGGCCTATATCGCCTGAAAACAGCACACTACCTTGATCGGTAGTGAGCTCTGCTTAACTCGCGCCTAGTATGTGTCCCGCCATACGCAGCCTGAGCTTTAATGAACCTACAGAAATCTGGTGATCTAACTCCAAAGGTTTGAAATAACGCAAAGCCTTGTGCGCATCATCTTCGGTATACAAAGGTAAAGCAGGACTATGCTTACTCGTCTTGTGACGGTTTGCAAAGCGCGCATCATCTTCCTGCAAATGACCGCTATCAGGTAACAGCAAACCACACAGCTCCGCCGTCGCTGGCGTAGCGTAGATAGCCCCTCGAAACCCATTTCGTATCAATAACGGTAATGCACCACTGTGATCGAGATGTGCGTGAGTGAGAACCACTGCGTCAAGTCTACTAACATCAAAAGGAAGCGGATCCCAATTTAGCAAACGTAAGTTCTTATAGCCTTGAAATAAACCACAATCGACTAAGACAGTCGTACCTTGGTGTTCGACTAAATATTTTGAGCCAGTGACGCAGCCCGCTGCACCAAGAAAACTTAGCTTCATCGGGGCTGCTCCAACATAATGTGATTAAACATGAAGATACGCCATTACACCCAAACCTACGCCAATCGCGGCTAGTGCATACATCATATATTCCATCCAACGCCTGCGCGTCAATAAGGCGATAGCGGCCATAGCAATCGATACCTGAAGACTGGTCGTGGCCTGAGCCCAACGATGATGTTGGTGCATCTGTTGTTCAGATTGCTCGTCCCAATTAAGCGACTCTTTCTCTAGTGCCTCAGCCTTTAGCTTAATTTCTTGCTTCTCAGTTTTATAACGCTCTACTGAGTCGAGATATTTTTGTTTTTTGTCCGGCTGAGTCATGAGTTCAGCGGATAGCTCAGCCATATTCTGTTTGCTGCTCTTAGCCTGATAAAAATTCCACTGATTAGCAGCTTCTGTTTTTTTGATCGCTGCATCGTTTTTAAAAAGTGCTGCATTCGCCTGCGTATAGCCACCCATGTAAGAAAACACCGCACCTACCGTCGCTAATATCGCCGTGGCAACTGCTAGGCTAGACGAGCCACCCGAATGAGACGCATGCTCCATTTCATGCTCATGTGCACCATGTACGTGAAATTCAGAACCAGACATACTTTCTCCTATTGTCAAAGAATGGTTGTCACTAAAGCGTCACAATCCATTGGTTATCAAAACTATTTTTTAACACAGTGCCGTACCTTGCACATCGCGTTACCTAGCACCAATAAATTAACACATGTCAATGACTCATCACACTTCCTCCGTGGACAACTCTCCGCTTCTAGGTCTCTCAAACGAGCAAGCAGCTCATCGTTTGCTTGAGGAAGGCAGTAACGAATTGGGACTAAGCCAGCGACGCACATTATTGGCGGTGATGCGTGATGTGCTCTTTGAGCCCATGTTCTTGCTATTACTGGCGGCCGGAGCGATCTATCTGCTAACGGGCGATCGTAATGAAGCCATGGTGCTTCTGAGTTTCGTGCTGGTCATTATGGGCATGACTGTTTTTCAGGAACGCCGAACTGACAATGCATTAGCGGCTCTACGCGATCTCTCTAGCCCACGTGCGCTGGTGATTCGGAGTGGCGTCGAACAACGTATCGCTGGTCACGAAGTTGTGCGAGAAGATATAGTGATTCTGGCCGAAGGTGATCGCGTACCTGCGGACGGAACGCTGTTGCAAGCGCATGAATTGTCGCTCGATGAATCCATGCTTACCGGTGAATCCGAACCCGTATCAAAGACAGTTGAACAATCGGTGTTCGCCGGCACCTTGGTAGTGAGTGGTCAGGGTGTCGTCAGCGTGACTCTCACCGGCCGAAACACACAGATGGGAACGATCGGGCAGTCGCTCGACGAGATTGAGCCGCAAGCTTCGCCGCTACGCGAGCAAATGAGTTCACTAACGAAACGATTAGCCATCATCGGCATCATTCTTTCTTTGTCACTGATGGTACTTTTTTGGTGGCTGCGTGGCGGATGGCTTGATGCGATGCTCGCCGGTATAGGGCTGGCCATGGCGTTGCTACCGCAAGAGTTTGCCGTGATCATGATTATTTTCTTTGCTTTCGCTGCACGCAGATTAGGTAAGCAGCACGTACTCACCCGACGATTGCATGCGATTGAAACGCTGGGCGAAACCACCGTACTTTGCGTTGACAAAACAGGTACGTTGACACAAAACCGTATGCAAGTTGAAGCTCTGTGTACGTTAAATGAACAGATATTTACTACTGATTTAGCCAAACAATCACTACCCCCTGCATTCCATGAGTTACTTGAATACGCAGTGCTCGCGAGCGAAATCGCTCCGCACGATCCCATGGAAAAAGCCTTCCATCGCCTTACAAGTGAACAACTACAAAACGATAACCGCCGCGATTTGACGTGGGTACTCGCTCGTGAATACGAGCTATCACCACTGCTTCTGGCAATGACGCATTTATGGCGACTAGAAAATACTACACACGACTTAGTAGCCGCCAAAGGCGCTCCTGAAGCAGTCGCCGCTTTATGTCACCTCTCTACTGAACAAGAAAAAATAGTGCTGCAACAAGCTGAAGCGCTCGCCACACGCGGACTTCGCGTATTGGCAGTGGCTGAGGCCTTACACCCCACCGATCAACCTTGGCCTAGTACACAACATGACTTTGATTTCGAATGGCTGGGCTTAATAGCACTGGCCGATCCGCTGCGCCCAGAAGTAGCTGCAGCTGTTGAGCAATGCCATCGCGCTGGTATACGGGTGATTATGATTACCGGTGACCATCCACGCACAGCGATCACGATTGCGCGGCAAGCAGGACTCGAGCCGACAGGCGTTTTAACGGGCGACGAAATCGCGGGTATGGATCAAACAACACTCAATTCGCGCATTCAACTTATGAATGTATTCGCGCGGATTAAACCCCACCAAAAACTCGCCTTGGTCGAAAGTTTAAAAGCGCAAGGTGAGATCGTTGCCATGACCGGTGATGGCGTCAACGACGCCCCCGCACTTAAGGCAGCCCATATTGGAATCGCGATGGGAGAACGTGGTACGGATGTAGCGCGTGAAGCAGCATCACTAGTGCTTTTGAAAGACGATTTTAATTCTATCGTTCACGCTATTCGTGAAGGTCGCCGCACATTTGCCAATATGCGGCAAGCGATGATTTACACGTTGGCAGTGCATGTTCCTATCGCTGGCTTAGCTTTATTGCCGGTGTTAGTAGGGCTACCGCTTTTTCTCGCTCCACTCCACATTGCTTTTCTTGAGTTAGTGATTGATCCAGCCTGCTCGGTGGTTTTCGAAGCCGAGGAAGCAAGGACCGATATCATGGATCATCCGCCGCGCAGTATTACCGAAACCTTACTCAGCCTTGTGTATGGCGCGTTCACGACTGCTGGAGTTTTTGCTTACTATGCGTGGATGCTTAATTTTGCAGAACCAAGTTCTGCCAAAGCGTGTGCTTTTGTGATGCTGGTTACAGCGAATGCTGTATTGATTCTCGCCACACGATCGGCTTATTTCAACTGGAAAGATCTATGGTCACGTTTCACCCCTGTTTCACTCTGGGTTCTGGCTCTGACTTTCGTAGCACTGGTAACGATTAC
>CAINAY010000154.1 GCA_903846425.1 uncultured Noviherbaspirillum sp. | reverse complement strand
GGTGCTGATCCAGCGATTCGACCTGATATTTACGGCAAAGTCGGTAATTCAGGTGTATCAATCGCTACCCTAGAAGATATGAAGGTTATGTACGATGGGTTTGATCTGTGTGATCCCACCACATCCGTTTCCATGACGATCAATGGCCCCGCACCGAGCATACTCGCCATGTTTATGAATACGGCGATTGATCAACAAGTAGAAAAATTCAAAGCCGAAAAAGGCCGCGATCCCTCCACTGATGAAGCGACTCAAATTCGCAGCTGGGTTTTACAAAATGTACGCGGCACGGTGCAAGCCGATATTCTGAAAGAAGATCAGGGCCAAAATACCTGCATCTTCTCGACAGAGTTTTCTCTAAAAGTGATGGGCGATATACAGCAATATTTTGTCGACCATCAGGTAAGAAATTTTTACTCTGTTTCTATCTCGGGCTATCACATCGCTGAAGCAGGTGCTAATCCGATCTCGCAGCTAGCCTTTACGCTCTCAAATGGTTTCACGTTTGTGGAAGCCTATCTGGCACGCGGTATGAGCATTGATGATTTCGCGCCCAATCTCTCGTTCTTCTTCTCGAATGGTATGGATCCTGAGTACACTGTACTGGGTCGCGTTGCACGTCGCTTATGGGCCATTGCTCTGCGCGAGAAATACGGCGCTAATGATCGCTCACAAAAACTGAAATATCACATTCAAACATCAGGCCGCTCACTGCATGCGCAAGAAGTTGATTTCAACGACATCCGCACCACGCTGCAAGCCTTGATCGCCATTTACGATAACTGTAATTCTCTGCATACCAACGCTTATGACGAAGCAATCACCACACCGACCGATGAATCAGTTCGTCGAGCTTTAGCCATACAGCTGATCATCAATCGTGAGTGGGGTCTGGCGAAAAACGAAAATCCAAGTCAAGGCTCCTTCATCATTGAAGAATTAACTGACTTAGTGGAAGAAGCGGTACTGCAAGAGTTCGAGCGCATCGCCGAACGGGGTGGTGTTTTGGGCGCGATGGAAACTGGCTATCAGCGCGGCAAGATTCAAGAAGAATCCATGCTGTATGAACACAAAAAACACGATGGCAGCTTACCCATCATTGGTGTGAATACTTTCCGCAATCCTAAAGGCGACACAGTTCAGCAACAGCTAGAGTTAGCTCGCTCTACGGATGATGAAAAACAATCGCAACTCAAACGTTTGAGTGATTTTCATCAGCGCAATCAAAAGGCTGCTGAAATCGCACTGAGTGCGCTTCAAGAAGCTGTTATTCGCGATGACAATGTTTTTGCTCACTTAATGAGTGCTGTGCGTGTTTGTTCATTAGGCCAAATTACGGATGCTCTGTTTGAAGTGGGTGGGCAATATCGACGCAGTATGTAAAATTTACATACCTAATCCCACAGAGGAACTTTGCCAAAAATTCAGTTACATACCGGTCTCTTTAAAAGGAGACTCTGTAATGAAACGTACAACACCAGACCATGTGGCGAGTAATCGCTCAGGGAATAACCTGCCACCACAAACAAATGAAGGAGATGAGGTTCGCGCTCAAAATGAAGGGGGTTGGTATAACCCCAAAATGAAAGAAAAAGGCGGGAAAGTAAAACCTCTAACCCCAGAGGAAATGGAAGCTCGCTTATTCCTTACTCTCGCATCAAAATCCGAAATTGAAAATAAAGAAATACATATCAAGATCGGCACACCAGATCCTGCGATTTCAGTACTTCCGTTTGATGTCATGAACAAGATCGCCAGCTTTATTCCAGCAGGTAAAGCTCAATTGAATTTTGCGCTAACCAACCGTTCGAATTATTTATACTTTGATATAGAGCATCCGCTTAGGCGTTTCCCTGGTTTAGTAGATGATTTGATGCGTACGCGCCACTTTGTACAATTAGCTCGCTTAGAGCTAATGAAACAGTTTGACGATCAAATTAAGAACGGTGGCAGCTACGATAAAGTGCTGCTTACTCCGTTGTCGCCACTAAGTCGCCTATCTATAGCAATTGCTATGTTGGTGTGGGTACAAAATCACACACTCACAAAAGACAAACCAGATTGCATAAAGCTTGCTCAAGAACGATTGCTGACAGAATTTACTTCATTAAAAAATAATCCTGCGATCAACCCAGATGAAATGTATGACACGCTAATGAAGGCCATTCGTGCCGCACTAAATGCCCCCGAAGGCAAAACCAAACCCCATCGTAGCCTGGCATTTAACATTTGGACAGGGAAAGAAATAATACACGCTCTAAAGAATTATCGCCTTGACGATGCAATTGAGCGGGTAACATTTTTGGAGATTTTAAAAGCTTACCCGGATGACGGGACGAATATTGATTACTTAGAAAAAGAGGCTAGTCGTTGGCCTTTGGAGGATCTTGCAGTGGCGATGACGTTCAAACCCAGCCCCCTGCTTTTAAATCGCCTGACAGAACTATCTCCCTCAGAACGCCCCTCAGCTGTTACAAAAATTGTCCAGGCAATACTAACAACACGCCATGTTGAATCATATTCTCATTACGCACAAAATATTATTTGTATATGTGCGATGTGTTTTTCCACACTAAGCCGTGAATTATCTAGCGAAACTCACTCGTTAATTATTTCGGTACTCGACCTACTTCGCAACTGCGCAAATAGAATACAACCTAAAAATACTAGGCAAGCACGCGATTTTACAAAGGGCTTTGATTTTGGTGACCCGTCAAACACAGATCTAATTAATGATTTTTTGAAATATGAATCTTTGTTGGAATCATGCGTAGATATGTTTAAAGGTTATGTATATCGACGAATGTCAGATTGGATCAAGATAATGCCGGATCGTGAGCTTGCAGCCAAAATGGCATCAGCTTTGAGTAAATCATTTAACGTTTCTATCTCAAGTACTCAAGATTGATCCGCAATATTTTTCTATCGTTGCCCCACCGCTGGTCATTCCTAGCTACTATTTTGACCGGCGGCTTAGCGTTAACTCACATTAATTCACGCCGATCTCAAGACGAAAAGAAGCAAAGAAGCTGGGTGGTGGTTAAAATGTCTGCTTAAACCTATACACCAGAGCCAGATGGCCACGTCACTTTGAGATCCATGCCGCTCGTTACCAAAAGATTGTCGACCTATCCCCGCAGCTATGCAGCTCCTCAGGGGTTGCAATCATGAGCCTGGCTGTCGTTTGGTTTAAACGCGACTTACGGGTTTTTGACCACGCACCCTTGGTCGAGGCTAGCCGTCATCCCGATGTACTGCCTCTGTATGTGTATGAGCCGGAAATCATCCGCGCTCCGGATTTCTCTACCCAACATCTTGGTTTTATTAATGAGTGTCTGGACGATTTAGATCAGGCACTCGCTGGTCGTGGTAGCTCACTGCTGATTTTGCACGGTGAGATAACGACGGTGTTTAAGCGTCTACTTGATAACTTCGGTCTGTTTACCCTCTACTCGCATGAAGAGACGGGTAATGCGATTAGCTATGCGCGCGATCGTCGCGTTGCTGACTGGTGCCGCAGTCACAGCATCGCATGGAAAGAATCACCCACCAATGGCGTTGTGCGCCGATTACAAAATCGCGACGAATGGTCTTCTATCTGGATGCAGCGCATGCGCTCGCCTATGCTGAGTGCACCGGATTTTATTCGCTCATCTGGTAAAACCTTATCGCCTTCGGGCGTAATGACAGCGCGACAATTGGGTTGCAGAGAAGAAGACAAACCACAGCGCCAGCGCGGTGGGCGCAAACAGGCCTCACAACAGGTGAAGCAGTTTTTCACTCGCCACTTGCCAGCATATCGCTACTCCATGTCTAGCCCGCTATCGGCAGAAGAAGCATGCTCGCGACTCTCACCTTATCTCGCGTATGGAGCGCTTTCGATTAAAGAGTTGATGCATAAGATATGGAAAACACGCGCGCAACTGCAATCTGCATCTAATGATGAATCCTCTTCACGTGTTTTGACGAGCTTAAAATCGTTTGAAAGTCGCTTGCATTGGCATTGTCACTTCATACAAAAACTCGAATCCCAACCTAGTATCGAGATGCAGAACATGCATAGCGGATTTGATGACTTGCGCGAGCCTCACTTCAATCAAGACTATTTTGAATGCTGGAAAAAAGGGGAAACCGGTTTTCCACTGATTGATGCGTGCATGCGTATGCTGGCGCAAACAGGTTGGATTAATTTCCGTATGCGCGCTTTGCTGATTAGCTTTTCTAGCTACCAGCTATGGAATCATTGGCGCGAACCGGCATTACATTTGGCGCGTGAATTTTTAGACTACGAGCCTGGCATTCACTATCCGCAGATACAAATGCAAAGTGGTGTCACTGGTATTAATACTTTGCGTATCTACAATCCCGTCAAACAAGCGCAAGACCAAGATCCTAAAGGAATATTCGTCAAGCGCTGGCTACCGGAATTACGCAGCGTGCCGAATGAATTTATTTTTCAACCGTGGACGATGTCACCTGAACTAAAGCGAGAAATCTCTATAACGGTAGGCAGTACATATCCCCTGCCTATCGTCGATCATTTAGCAACCGCTAAACATGCGCGCGACACCTTGTGGCCACTGGTGCGCAATCCTTCGATGCGATCTGAAGCGCGGCAAGTGTTTATCAAACATGGCAGTCGCAACCCTTTCCGCGAAGGACGCTCACGACAAACGGCAAAATCGTCCACCGTAAACACCACGAATAACACTACGCCACGCTCAGAGGCCGAAGTAAAGCCAAGTAAATCAAGTGAGCCGTCTCCTCAACTTTCTCTCGGTCTGGATCCCTAATGCTCGCTGGCATACTCAGCACTGCCGCCGCATTTACTATGTGGGGAATTTTTCCGCTTTATCTCAGGCTATTTCAAAATATCCCTGCACTAGAAATTCTTTCGCACCGTGTGATCTGGTCGATCTTGTTGGTGTTGGTCATCCTAGCTGTACGTAAGCAGTGGTCATGGCTAAGCAAGATAGCGCAGCAACCGCGCATAGCCCTGGTGTTTGTAGCCAGCGCAGCTTTCCTCGCGACTAACTGGGTGGTCTATGTGTGGGCCGTTGGTGAACAGCGAATTATCGATGCCAGTCTCGGCTATTTCATCACGCCTTTATTTAATATTTTGTTTGGCATCATGTTAGGCGAGCGCCTTCGCAATGCGCAGTGGTTGGCGATTGCATTTGCTGCGAGCGGTGTGATTTGGTTGACGCTAGGAGTAGGCCAGCTGCCATGGATAGGCCTGACTATCGCAGTCACCTTTAGTCTGTATGGCTTATTGCGTAAAACCGCTCCCTTGGGCCCGTTAGAAGGCTTAGCAGTTGAAACCTTGGTAATGCTACCGCTCGCTGCCTTATTTTTGCTGCTGCCAAATAGCGGCTCGTCTCATTCCTTCACTGCAGGCGATCCCGTGCTGAGTGCCTTGCTGTTTGCGGCTGGCCCTATCACTGCGGTACCGCTACTGCTGTTCGCTTTCGGCGCGCGCCGCATTCCAATGTCCATGCTAGGACTATTACAATACATCGGCCCGAGCATTCAGCTGCTGCTGGGTATCTGGCTGTACCACGAGCCCTTCGGCGGCAATCGTTTGATAGGATTCGCGCTGATTTGGGCCGGCTTGTTTGTTTATTCTGTTCAGGGGTTATGGCACTCTTGGAAACCCAGCGCCAATGCTACCAATCCGGATTGATCTGTACCACAGCTCGCCCTTCGGGTATCCTCTGACGGCTTCGCAGTCTTGACTGCCAGATTTATTTTCTTACTAGACAATTCACCATGGCTAATTACGTTTTCACCATGAATCGCGTGGGCAAGATCGTTCCGCCCAAACGCCAAATTCTTAAAGATGTTTCCTTGTCCTTTTTCCCGGGTGCCAAAATCGGCGTGCTCGGTCTAAATGGCTCTGGAAAATCGACCCTACTGAAAATTATGGCGGGTATCGATAAGGATATCGAAGGCGAAGCCACGCCTATGCCAAATCTGAAAATTGGTTATCTGCCGCAAGAACCTCAGCTGGATCCCACCATGACGGTGCGACAAGCCGTTGAAAGTGGACTCGGCGAAGCTTTTGACGCACGCGCAAAGCTCGACGCCGTGTATGCCGCTTACGCTGAGCCCGATGCGGATTTCGATGCTCTCGCTACCGAACAAGCGCGACTCGAAGCGATCATCTCTTCAGCTGATGGCGGCAATCTCGAACTGCAACTTGAAGTAGCTGCTGATGCACTGCGCTTACCCCCTTGGGATGCAAAAATTGATGTGCTCTCGGGCGGTGAAAAGCGTCGCGTCGCTTTATGTCAGCTATTACTTTCTAAGCCTGACATGCTGTTACTCGATGAACCAACCAATCACCTTGATGCGGAATCAGTCGATTGGTTAGAACAATTTCTTTCGCGCTTTCCTGGCACCGTGGTTGGTATCACCCATGATCGCTACTTCTTGGATAACGCTGCAGAGTGGATACTTGAATTGGATCGCGGTAGCGGCATTCCGTGGAAAGGTAATTACAGTTCATGGTTAGAGCAAAAAGAAGGACGACTCAAACAAGAAGAATCGACTGAATCTGCTCGACAAAAAGCGCTGAAAAAAGAGCTCGATTGGGTACGACAAAATCCTAAAGGTCGTCAGGCGAAAAGTAAGGCGCGTATCGCGCGCTTTAATGAACTCTCCGAACACGAATACCAAAAACGCAATGAGACACAAGAGATCTTTATTCCTGTCGCTGAGCGTTTAGGTAACGAGGTCATTGAATTTAAAAACGTCAGCAAAGCCTATGGCGATAGGCTACTGATTGATAATCTCTCTTTCCGCATCCCCCCCGGTGCTATCGTTGGCATCATCGGACCGAACGGCGCAGGTAAATCAACCTTGTTCCGAATGATCAATGGCATCGAGACGCCCGACAGTGGAGAAATTGCCATTGGATCAACCGTGCACATCTCGCTAGTTGATCAGACGCGTGATGTTCTAACGGATAGCAAAACGGTATTCGACGATATCTCACAGGGCGCTGATATTTTAACGGTGGGTCGTTTTGAAATGCCTTCGCGTGCCTATCTGGGACGTTTCAATTTCAAGGGTTCGGATCAGCAAAAAATTGTTGGCAATCTTTCCGGTGGTGAGCGTGGTCGCTTGCACTTAGCAAAGACCTTGCTTATGGGCGGCAACGTATTGCTACTCGATGAACCGTCGAATGATCTGGATGTAGAAACATTGCGCGCACTGGAAGATGCCCTACTCGAGTTTGCCGGTACGGTGATGGTGATTTCACATGATCGCTGGTTCTTAGATCGTATCGCCACGCACATATTGGCATTCGAAGGTAACTCCACCGTCACCTTCTTTGATGGCAATTATCAAGAGTACGAAGCCGATAAGAAAAAACGTCTGGGTGAAGAAGGCGCAAAACCTAAACGTTTACGCTTTAAGCCGTTGACGGTTTAATTCTTTAGCTGCACACGCTGCGAGACCATCATCGCACCACTTTAGTGAGCGGTCTCGCAGAAAACCAAAACGCTTATTATTTTCTGCAGTGCCTATCTAGCTATTCATGACGACCTCAGTTATCGCCGCTCTAGATATCGGTGGCAGTAAATTAGCCATCACCTTAGCTAATGCTGACGGTCCGTTAATTCGCCTCGTACAAGCAACACGCAAGATCGGCAATCCGGACGCCATTGCGCGCCAATCCTTAGAACTTCTTGCAGACGCTTGTCAGCGCCTAGCGATTGATTTTGCAGACGTCGATCATATCGGCGTCAGTAGCTGCGGGCCATTTGACTATCAAGACGGTTTACTCGGACTCACACCACCGAATCTGTGTGGTGGTTTAGCGCACGATAAAAATTTACCGAATGATTGGACCTTCATTCCTTTGGAATCAGTTTTGCGCGAGCACTTCACAACGATTCATATCGATAATGATTGTGTTGCTGCGTTGCGTGGTGAACTCTGTTTTGGCTCAGCTCAAACCGAATCGAATGCCATTTATGTGACCTGGAGTACCGGCATAGGATTTGGTCTCTGTGTTGATGGTCACATCTTGCGTGGCAAATCAGGTAATGCCGGCCATGCCGGTCATATGCTGATGTCTGAAATTTCAGAAGCTTTATGCGGCTGCGGCAATGTCGGCGATCTGGAAAGTTTAGTTGGCGGGCGTAATCTCGGTCTGCGTCTTGGTCAGAGCTTAGATAAAATTTTTTCATCGGCGCGATCAGGTGATGAAACCTCGTTAGCTATAGTGCACGAAGCAGCGCAATGGTTTGGTCGCGGCTTGTATAACCTTATCGTTACGCTTGATACGCAATGCGTTTTAGTTGGCGGTAGCGTATGGCGCGAAAACGAGGCGCTACTTTCAACCTTAGTTCAAACTGAAATCAGCACACGTTTTCCTGCTCTTACAAAGGGTGTGCGCATTCAGAGTGCTTTACTCGGTGAACTAGTCACTGATATTGGTGCTCTCGCTGCAGTGATGCCCGAAGCCTGGATTGCTGACTGGCGCCTGCGACAGCCTTGGCAATTACTAAAATCGGAATTAATAGCCTAATACTGCTGCCGGCAGTATTTCTATCTAACCGTTACAATCGCTCCACATAAAAATTGCAGGAGTTCGCTTGTCAACCGCAACCTCTTTGTTTCCCGATACGCTAGCTGTAACGAATCTGAGTAAATCTTTCGGCGCTCGTCGTGCTGTTGATGACGTCACTTTTTCTGTGCGCGCTGGTGAATTTGTCGCTCTGCTAGGACCTAACGGTGCGGGCAAATCCACCTTATTCCAAATGCTCTCGGGCTTGTTTGTTGCTGACTCGGGACAGGCCACGATTGCCGGTGCCGACATAGGTCAAGATCCGATTGCAGCTTTAGCAAAACTCGCCATCGTTTTTCAACAACCCGCGCTGGACTTAGATTTATCTGTTAAAGCCAACATGCAGTTTCAAAGTGATCTGCACGGCATAGCGCGCGTCGAAGCCAAACAAAGAATTGAGCATTGGTTAAATCGATTCGAACTCACCGATAGAGCGTCGGAGTTATGTCGTCAACTGTCGGGCGGTATGAGACGCAAAGTCGAACTGGCGCGCGCACTCCTCTCCGAGCCATCATTACTATTAATGGATGAAGCCACGGTGGGTATTGATCCCGCCTCCAGAGCAGCGATCGTAGCTGATGTGAAAGCCTTGTGCCGCGAGCGTGGTATGGGTGTGTTGTGGGCGACGCACTTGGTCGATGAAGCCGAATCGGCTGACCGCATCATCGTGATGGCCGGAGGTAAAACTCGCTTCGATGGCACACCCAAAGAATTAATCAAGCTGAATGGGCACACGCAGCTCACGCCTGCCTTCCTGCACTTAACTCGCACGGAGGGCAAATCATGAAATTACTCCATGCTCGATTAGCACTGGCAGCGATTGCAGGGCGAGAGATTCATAAATTTTTACGCCAGCCCGGTCGCCTTGCATCATCACTCGTGCGACCTTTATTATGGATGGTGGTATTCGCTGCGGGTTTTCGGCAAATGCCCGACCTCGGTAGCGTGATGCCATTTGATCCTCAGCTGGACTATCGGCTCTACATGGTTCCCGGCCTCGCATTGATGGTTTGTCTTTTCAATGGCATGCAATCCTCACTCGCCATGGTGTACGACCGTGAAATGGGAGTGATGCGGTTGCTATTAACTGCGCCGCTGCCGCGCAGCTATTTACTCGCTTGTAAATTAGCAGGTGGTGCATTTTTGTCGGTAATACAGGCGCTGGCTTTTATGATTTTGGTGGTGATCTGGAGTATCGGCCTCTCACCTTGGCAAGTCGTGACTGCACTACCCGCCCTCATTCTGGGTGCGCTGATGCTGTCAGCATTTGGCTTAGTGCTATCGGTCTATATACGGCAGCTGGAAAATTTTGCGGGCACGATGAACTTCGTAATCTTTCCGATGTTCTTTTTATCCTCTGCGCTGTATCCAATACAAAGGATGCATGATGCAGGAGCGGTGTGGATTTATCGACTTGCATCATTCAACCCATTTACTCATGCGGTAGAAGCGATGCGCTATGCGTTGTACGGGCAGGTGGCCACGCTATCGATAGTCGTGATTATCGTTTCAACGATCGTGTTTTACATGATCGCTGCCGCAGGCTATGATCCACAACGAGGATTGGTGCGCAACACACGCGGTGGCTGATTCACTTTAGCGCGATTAATGAGTAACAAATAGGCCTCAATGCGTGTGCATTGAGGCCTTTTGTTTTTATGCAGCGTGGCGACCTACTTCACGCACACCGGTTGTGATTGGTGTGAATTTTTTCAATAGCTCCGCTTGTTTTTCTTGCGCGTTACGCAGATGACGTTCTTTGACGTGACCGTAACCGCGTATATCTTCTGGCACGCTAGCCAATGCCACCATCGTCGATAAATTATCGGCCGACAGTTGCGGCAACAAACTCGTCAACGTTTCGCGATACTGAGTAATTAAAGCACGTTCAGATTTACGCTCATCCGTATGACCGAACGGATCGATGAACGTGCCACGCAAAAACCGCATCTTTGCTAAGAGTGGGAAAACCCAGCCTACCCACGAACCAAATTCACTCTTGATTAAATGACCGTTGGCGTCCTTAGCCGATAGTAGTGGTGGCGCGAGATGGTATTTAACACTGTAATTACCTTCGAACATAGACGCAATACGTTGCTTGAAAGCTGGATCGCTATGTAGACGAGCGACTTCATATTCATCTTTATACGCCATCAATTTAAATAAATAACGCGCAACGGCTTCGGTCAGTTTGTACGGGCCTTGTGGTGAGAGCTTAGCTTCAGCAGCACGTACTTGCTCAACAAAACTTTGATAGCTTGTGGCATAGACTTTGTTTTGATAGCTCGTTAAAAAGCTAACGCGGCGCTTGATAAGATCATCCAAGCTAGGTGCACGTTTGAATTCAATCACCTGTGCAGGAGCGAGTGCTTTTAAATCTTTTTGGAGCGCATCGATATCATGCGCAGCTAGTCTTCCCCAAGCAAACGATTGCTGATTGAAATCGACGGACACACCATTCAACTCAATCGCTTTCATGAGCGCTGCTTCCGACAGAGGCACCCAACCGCGTTGCCAAGCGTACCCCAACATAAACATGTTGGTGGCAATCGAATCACCCATTAAGGTCGTCGCAATGTTACCTGCATCAACAGCGGCCACGGCCTCGTCACCACAGGCTTTACGGATGCTATCGGCCGCATCCGCATCGGGATATTTCCAATCGGGGTTTTTAACAAACGCGGCGGTCGGAGCGAGAGTGGAATTAATCACCGCATGTGTTCTACCCTGACCCATGCGCGCAATCGCATCTTTGCTCGCTGCCACGATCACATCGCAGCCCACTACCAAATCAGCAGCAGCAGTACCAACACGCGTGGAGTGAATTTGATCATCACGATCAGCTAAACGAACATGGGACATCACCGGCCCACCTTTTTGCGCCAGCCCACTCATATCGAGCACACTGCACGCCTTACCTGCCACGTGCGCTGCCATCGCCAAGATCTGACCTACCGTCACCACACCGGTGCCACCGATACCTGTCACCAGCACGCCATAGGCTTGATCTAACGAACGCAAGGCCGGCGCTGGTAATGCGGTAGCGCGTGTTAACGCTGATTCTGTTGCGCCACCCAGATTTTTAACGGCCGCTTTCTTTGGCTTTTTCAGTTGCCCGCCTTCGACGGTAACAAAGCTCGGACAAAATCCAGTCACGCACGAAAAATCTTTATTGCAGCTCGACTGATTGATCTGACGCTTGCGACCAAATTCTGTCTCCATAGGTTCAACAGAAAGACAATTCGATTTCACGCTGCAATCACCACAACCTTCGCATACAGCTTCATTAATAACTGCACGCTTAGCCGGATCGGGAAAGGCATTACGTTTGCGACGACGACGCTTCTCAGAAGCGCAGGTCTGATCATAAATAATTGCTGAGACACCTTTTACTTCACGCAGCTCACGTTGAACGGCATCAAGCTCACTGCGATGACGCACAGTGGTACCCGGTGCCCAATCGGTATTCGAAGGATATTTATCCGGCTCGTCAGTGACAACCACAATCGGATGGACGCCTTCAGCGGCCACTTGACGCGAAATAGTGGGCGGGTCTAACGGGCCATCATGCGTTTGACCGCCTGTCATCGCAACGGCATCGTTAAACAAAATTTTGTAGGTCATGTTGACCTTGGATGCTGCAGCGGCACGAATAGCCAGTAAGCCCGAGTGATAGTAAGTACCATCGCCAATATTTGCGAACACATGCTCTTCGGTCGTGAATGGTGAATGGCCAATCCACGTCGTGCCCTCAGCGCCCATGTGAGTAAAGGTAGAGGTCGAGCGATCCATCCACAACGCCATGTAATGGCAGCCAATGCCTGCCAGTGCACGACTACCTTCTGGTACACGAGTTGAGGTGTTGTGTGGACAACCGGAACAAAAATACGGTGTGCGATCTTTTTGTGCGTCGGGCTTAACGCTAACTTTTAACACCGCCTCACGCGATTCTAAATACGCGATACGTTCACGTACGCGCTGCTCAACCGGATGACCTGCAAAATATTTTGAAATTCGCGCTGCGATTGCGCGCGCAATTTGCGTAGGATTTAATTCATAGGTACCGGGTAACAGCCACTCACCATGACCACTGCGACGGGTATTACTCCATTCACCTGTGTCGTCGAATTTACCGACTACACGTGGACGCACATCATTGCGCCAGTTATACAGTTCTTCTTTCAGTTGATATTCCAGCAGCTGACGTTTTTCTTCGACGACTAAAATTTCTTCAAGACCTGTAGCAAACTGACGCGCTCCTTCAGCCTCGAGTGGCCAAGTCATACCTACTTTGTAGAGTCGCAATCCGATATCGCGTGCGACGTTTTCATCAATGCCCAGATCTTCCAGTGCCTGACGGGTATCGAGATAGGATTTACCAGCAGTCATAATGCCAAAGCGTGCATTCGGGCTATCCCAGATCACACGATTCAGTTTATTCGCACGCGCATACGCTAAGGCGGCATACCACTTGTAATTAACTAGTCGCTCTTCTTGTTCGAGAATGCCATCAGGCCAGCGAATATTAAGTCCACTAGGTGGCATATCGAAATCGTCGGGCATCACAATCTGCACACGATTAGGATCAATATCAACCGTCGCACCCGACTCAACTACATCAGTGACGCATTTCATACCCACCCACAAACCGGTGTAACGGCTCATGGCCCATCCATGCAAACCGTAATCTAAATATTCTTGTACCGATGAGGGAAACAAAACAGGAATGCCACACGCTTTCAGAATGTGTTCACTCTGATGCGCATTCGTTGATGACTTAGCAGCGTGATCATCGCCTGCCAGCGCTAGTACGCCACCGTGAGGCGCCGTTCCGGCACCGACCGCATGCTTAAACACATCGCCAGAACGATCAACACCCGGCCCTTTGCCATACCAGATAGAAAACACACCATCGTATTTAGCACCTGGGAATAAATTAACTTGCTGCGTACCCCAGATCGATGTGGCGGCCAAATCTTCATTCACGCCAGGTTGAAAACGCACGTGGTGCGCATCAAGATATTTTTTTGCCTTCATCGCCGTTTGGTCGACAGAGCCCAAGGGTGAGCCGCGATAGCCAGTGATGAAACCTGCTGTGTTTAGGCCTGCCGCCAGATCACGCTGACGCTGCATCATCGGCAGACGAATGATGGCCTGTGTGCCGGTCAGAAAAACACGCCCACGATCAAGGGTGTATTTATCGTCAAGGGAAATAGCGTCTGGCTGCAATGCCTGCTGCCTATCCAATGGTGCGTTCATAAAGCCCCCAAATAATTTTCTGTCAGTCGGGATTCGATTTGCGAAGCCGACTTAGCCGCCAATACAGGTCGTTTGCCTAGTTAAGAGCCCAAGTATAGGCAGACCCTCAGGTATCGTAAAATCACAAATACGCAAGCATCGTATCCGAAAAACGCATACCTTATCTAGACCATGTCCATCAATAACGTCACCCTGCGCCAACTGCGCTATTTCGTGTCAGCGGCCCGCAACGGGCAGTTTTCCATGGCCGCCACCAGTGAAAGCGTTTCGCAGTCAGCCATCACGAATGCCGTGCTAGCGCTAGAAAAAGAACTGGGCGTCAGGCTATTTGAGCGGCTGGCGCAAGGCGTATCGCTCACCGCTGACGGCCAGGATTTCTTTAATCACGCTTGCCATATTTTGGATTCGGTACGCGACGCCACACACAAGCCGCGTTATCGCACGAATGCCTTGCGCGGTAAAGTCAGCGTAGCGGCTTCGTACACCGTGTTGGGCTACTTTCTTCCTGATTTATTGGCGCGCTTTCGAGCCAGCTATCCCGAAGTGGACATTGATCTGCGCGACATGGACCGAACTGAGATTGAACGCGCTGTTGTTGATAAAGAAGTTGATCTCGGAGTGGCGATTCTTTCCAACATTGACAAGCTAGAACGATTCGCTCACGCCGTGCTGGTGCGCTCGCGTAGACAACTATGGGTTGCCCCCGGCCATGCTTTAGCAAAAATTGCGTCGCCCTCGTTCAAAGACATTGCGCAACATCCCTACATTATGGTGACGGCTGACGAAGCCGAATTATCAACACTGGGCTATTGGAAATCACGGCGCATCAAACCGAATATTGTGTTTCGCACCACCTCGATTGAGGCTGTGCGTGGTCTGGTAGCGCATGGCTTTGGTGTCACTGTGTTGTCTGACATGGTGTTTCGCCCCTGGTCACTCGAAGGTAAGCGGATTGAAGCGCGCCCTATTCTTGATCTTGTACCGCCCATGGAAGTGGGTGCTTTGTGGAATCCAGAAAAAGAAATCAGCACACCCGCTGAAGCATTTCAGCAATTTTTGCTACATGCCTACGGCTATTAGCTGACAGGCTCTGACAGATCTGTAACAAGCAGTAAATCCTCGGTGATATGTGGGTCGCGTGAATCACGATAGTGACTTCTACCACTACAACGAGGTCATCATGAAACACGTCTCCGCTATTTCAATGCTATTGGCTGCGCTCGTCAGCAGTAGCGTCGCGCTTGCTGATCACCATGAAAGTGGTGGCATGCACGGCGACAAAATACCTCCCGCCTTTTCAAAATTTGATAAAAATGGTGACGGTCGTATTAGCCGCGATGAAGCGCGCGAGGGGAGTGATCGCATGTTCAGTGAAATCGATACCAATAAAGATGGCTTCATTTCAAAAGAAGAAATGCAAGCCCATCACAAAACAATGCATGACGAATTTCGCGAAGGCATGCGCGAAAAAATGCGTGATCACTGGAAAAGCGCTGACAAAGATGGTGACGGCGCCCTCAGCCGAGCTGAAGTTGAGGCAGCAAGTATGAAACGCTTATCCCGCGATTTCGACAAGATAGACACCAACAAGGACGGCAAACTGAGTGAAGATGAAATGAAAATGACTATGCGTCCAGGTTCAAAATAAACATTCATTCACTTCGGCCTAATTTGAATTTTTCAAAAATGGTGATGTCAATTTTTTACTCAGCAGTGGCTTAATTACCACGTCTCCACGCTTTACTATGAAGGCGTGTTTACGGATCCGATCAACCCATCGGATCCGTTTTTTTATCTACGGTCTAATTCAGCTTGAACTACATTTACACGCGCGGCATGAACTGCGGCGGCAATGTGTTGTGTGGGATTTTGAGGATGTTCAATCGCGACCGCAGCGGCAATCTGACCAGCGTTAATCGCTTTTGCAGATGCAAGCGAGGCTAGTAATAGTTCTATTGAAGGTAATTTATTTTTATTGCTGGTTTGATGAATGAGGTCATGCAGCTTTAGTGAATCAGCAAAACGATCTGACTTACGAAATGCATCACAACGCTCGAGTAGTTTGACGATAGCGTCCGCCGACATTTCAGCAGCACCATGAATAGCATCGCGTTCACGCGCAGCTAACGCAGCAAGCTCTTTCACTTCATTCGGCAGCTTTAAGCGCTGACATAACTCCATCGCCTGCTGCTGACTGGCCAAGTGATAGGTAATGACTGAAAAACGAATAGGTAGCGACACTCCTGATTCAGCGATGAAATCTAATTCGCTCATTATTTTTTCAGCGGAGGGGACAGTAGAATGATTCTGCGTATCGCTTGTTTGATCAAGCAATCCATCAAGCTCGGGCATCAAACGCTTGAGCGCTCCACACTGACGCAATACTACAAACATACGTGAAGGCTGCGCTTCCATTAAGCCGCGCGCAATTTCTTGCCACACCCTTTCCGACACCAACGCATCTACTTCGCCAGACTCAACCATCTGATGCATAAGGCTGGCTGTCTGCGGTGCGACGCTGAATTCTGTGAAACGCGCCGCAAAACGTGCAAGGCGCAAGATACGCACAGGGTCTTCCGCGAATGCAAGCGAGACATGTCGAAATATATTATTTGTTATATCTGCTTGGCCACCACAAGGATCTATCAGCGTGCCATCGGTATCTTGTGCGATTGCATTGATGGTGAGATCACGTCGCTGTAAGTCTTGCTCTAACGTGACATCGGGCGCTGCATGAAATGCGAAGCCCGTATAACCCGGCGCAGTTTTTCGTTCAGTGCGTGCTAAGGCATATTCTTCGTGTGTTGTGGGATGAAGAAAAACCGGAAAATCCTTACCGACCGCAATGAAGCCCGCTGCTTTCATCTGCTCGGGTGTCGCACCAACCACTACGTAATCTCTATCTTTGACGGGCAGACCCATCAGCGCATCACGCACTGCTCCGCCCACCACATAGGTTTTGTAGGCCGGCGCCATCGTGCTTAGTGAGGCGCAAGGTAGCGAGGTGCTACCGCTTCTAATGGCGTGGCGTGCCACCCTGTAGGTGTGGAGATGCGACCCGAGGCAACGTTATCCACTTTCATAGAGTCGAGATTATCGCGACTCATGATCGGGCCACCCGGCATATGCTCCAGCACGAAAGCTTGTACACGAGCGAGCGCAGCAGGCAATTCAATCACAGGCCGCGGATGACCGCTATACACACCAGAAAGATGCAGCAGCTCTTTCATGCTGTAGACGGTCGGCCCAACTAATTCATAGGTCTGACCAATGGTGTCAACATTCTCAAGTGCCTGCACAAATGCCTGCGCAACATCACCAACAAACACCGGTTGAAATTTTGTCTGCACACCACCCAAAGCTAACACGGGCAACACGGACTGAAGTTGCGCAAACATGTTGAGAAAATTATCTTCAGGACCGAACACCACGGACGGCCGAAATGATGTCAGCTCAAGAGCTGTTGCGGATGACATTATTTTTTCACCCGCCGCTTTGGAGCGTTGGTACATAGAAGGGCCATGTTCGTCTGCACCCAACGCACTCATATGTAAAAAACGTTTCAGTCCCTTGCGCTGACATGCAGCCACTAAGCGTCGTGGTAACTCGACGTGAGCACGTTCAAAGGCAGGGCCCCACGGCGCTCCTCCCGATGAATGCAGCACACCGACTAAATTGATCACAGCATCTGCACTTTGCATCAAACGATCGAGTGCCCGCGGATCAAAGACATCAGCCTCAACTAACTGAACCGTCGGCAATACTGTTAAGTGACGCGCGCGATGTGGTCTGCGCGTGGGTACAATAACGCGGCGACCGGTCGCGGCAAGTTGCGCAACGATGTGTGAGCCGATAAATCCACTGCCGCCAATAACTAGAATAGATTCGTGTCGCATAGTTGCCATCTTAGGGTAAATCACCGATTTCATTTAGCATGGCGTCGCGCGGCGCTATGATGCCCAAACGAGATTTCAAGCTAGGCCCTTTATTATCAAATAAAGCTGAATAGCATGTCGCATTCGCCAGTACATTTTTTACATAGCCTCGGGTTTCTGAAAAAGGAATTGTCTCGGCAAAGATAGCTCCCTCGATAGGTTTTTCAAGCGTTGCCCTCCAAAGTCGCGGACGACTTGGGCCGGCATTGTAAGCAGCTGTCGCTAAGGTCTGCGAGCCACCCAGATTTCCCAACACCATATTTAGATAGTGAGTCCCTAGGGTGATATTCGTTCGAGTGTCGTTCAGGTTACTTAGAGAAAAACCTGACATACCTATCTTGCGCGCCACATAGTTTGCCGTGGCTGGCATGATTTGCATCAAGCCAGACGCACCGACGCTCGAGCGCGCTGCTTTCACGAAGCGCGACTCTTGTCGAATCAATCCATATACCCACGCTTTATCCAAACTCAGCGGCTGAATAGCGGTTTGCATGATGTCGTCATGCGGCGTTGGGAAACGCTGCGTAAAATCTAACTCTACTTTTGCCCGATCGGCTGTTGTTACCATCCGATCCAATACACCGCTCTGGCGAGCAAATTCACCAGCCGCCAATAATTGACGATCATTCAGTTTACGTAACTGCCAATTCCATTCACGATTTCCTTCAAAACGTAAATCAAGATCGAGTAGCTTGAGTGAATTACGAAAGCCAGGGTTCGACATTGCCTCAGACAATTCTTCTGCCGTCGGCGCTGACGGACGCGGTGGCACCACGAGTTTTTGATTCAACTCTTCCGCCGCCAAAATTCCATAAAAAGTAGGCTGACTGGAGATGGTTTGGAATAATTTTTGCGCATCGTCAGTGTGATGCTGTGCAAGGTGAGCGCGACCGCGCCAATAAATCCAAGTCGGTTCTTTTTGAAGATCTCGTGGCATGCTGTCGATCGCGCGCGCCACCATAGACCAATCACCATCACGCAAAGCGGCACGAACGCGCCATTGATAGCCATCCTGTGACAAGGTGGCATCCCACGTCTTACGCCACAAGCTTGCTGCTTCTTTTGAGAGCCCCATAGAAGCATGCAAGGCTATCTGTGCCCAAGCCTGTGCCTGTTCTTCATGGTTTAGTCGAAACAATGATTTATGTAATGCGCGTTCGGCTTTGTCTTGATTGTCTTTCGCCACCCGACCTAAGGCGATGACGAATAATTCACGAACCGCTTGCGATCCTGCTGCACCTCGCTCAACAAATGCAGAGGACCGTTCAATAGCTGGCATCAGCTGGCGCTCGCTGACATCGATTAAATACGCAATACGCTTGGCTGCACCCGTTGCGCCATATTCAGCAGCTAGACGAATTTGTCGCCAAACATCATCTTCACTGAACTGCCTGTTCTGATACAGACGATGAATCAAATCAACACAGGCTTCGCCATAGTTCTTGGGTTGTACTAATAATTCGCGCGCTGCTTTGACGACGTTTTCACCTTTCGCAACACGCGATGAAAGTGCATAGCACTTCACTTGTAAATCATCATTCAAAACAAATAAAGGATATTGTTCATCAAACAATCGCCAGTCACGCGCACGACCCAAGATCAGTAACCAATCATTACGCAAACGATCTGCAATAGCGGTACCGTCATAACGATTCAGGTAGCTACGAATTTCACCTTCCGGTGTCGAGACAAGACGCGGGTAAAGACGATAATAGTCAACATACGATTGAATCGGATAGTCAGTTAAACGAGCCGCAAGACGCCCGGTATCACCCATATCGCCGCGCGCCGATGCATCGCGCAAGGTGATGAAATCTGCGTCAGCTCCACCGCCGACCAAGATGGCGCGTTTATTTGCTGTCGTGGCATGCGCCATCGGAACCAGCGCCGTGACTAATAAGGCCACAGAAAGATGCTGCTTCATGGCCAAAAAAACCGTACGGGCCGTGCGCATCGTCGATACATCCGAAATTTTCATGAATGAATTACTAGATAAAAAATAAGTGTAAAAAATTTAAAGCAGTAACAAACTTTCATGTCTTTACAACATGCATAGCGTCATTCCTTTATAGTCTCTTAGAATACCATGCAGCATTCAGAACTATCGACATGAAAGTGGCTATTTTTAGCAATGCAAACCCCAACAAATAAAGTGGAATTACGTCAGCGGCTGATCTCAGCTCGCCGCAACATGAGTGCTGATACAAAAGCCGTGGCGGATGCACGCATATCGCAGCGACTCTCAGATTGGTTAGATTTACATCAGCCTGCATCACTTGGTGCTTATATTGCGATGTCGTCAGAACCTGAGCTTATAACTCTGTACGAAACGCTAAGCTCGCGCGGCATCACGCTGGCCATGCCTGTGGTTTTGGAAAAGAACCAAGCACTCATCTACGTTCGCTGGCAGCCGGGTGAACTACTAGCGCGAGATGCCAGTGGAACCATGGCACCTGCTCAACATGAACATGCCCTACAACCTGCCGTCGTGCTCGCACCCTGCGTAGGATTTAATGATGAAGGATTTCGATTAGGTTATGGCGGTGGCTATTTCGATCGTACCTTGGCTCAAAAACCGAGACCCACTGCGATAGGAGTCGCGTATGCCATTACTCGCACTCAGTTTGCAGCCGAGGCTCATGATATCCCGCTCGACCTTATCATCACGGATTAGCGCTGGGCTTTGACCACTCTGCGCATTTTTATATTTCGCGCTTTTTAAGCGTGATTGAGTTGCTGCCAAATAGCGGTCGTTGGACCCGCTTGATTCAATGAATAGAAATGCAAACTCGGAGCACCGCCCGCCAGCAGTCGCTCACACAGCGCAGTGACCACATCTAAACCGAACGCTCGGATTGCCTGGCTGTCATCCCCAAAGCTAGCTAGCTTGAGCCGTATCCAACGCGGCATCTCTGCGCCACACATTTCAGAAAAACGCATCAACTGCGTGTAATTAGTAATAGGCATAACGCCGGCCACTACTGGTACATCAACACCTATTTTGTGCGCATCATCCACAAAACGGAAATACGCATCGGCATTATAAAAGTACTGAGTGATCGCTGAATTAGCACCTGCTTTTACTTTACGGGCAAAATTTTGCAAATCATCTTGCGGTGATTTGGCTTGCGGATGCATCTCAGGATAGGCCGCGGCTTCGATATGAAACAAATCACCCGTTTCAGCACGAATAAACTCTATCAATTCATTGGCATGATTAAAGTCGCCTGAAGAACCGCCAAATCCGCTGGGTAAATCGCCACGCAAAGCAACTAAACGCCGTATACCTGCTGATTTGTACTCAGCCAGAATTTCACGCAAGTCAGCACGCGATCGACCTATGCATGAAATATGCGGCGCGGCCTCAAAGCCTTCTTTTTGAATCTCGAAAACTGTGTCACGCGTGCCCGATTGAGTAGAACCACCGGCACCAAAGGTGACTGAGAAATACTCAGGGTTTAATTTTGCAAGTGACTGACGCGTAGCACGCAGCTTATCAGCACCCTCGCTAGTTTTTGGCGGGAAAAATTCAACGCTAAACTGGCGCTTAGATACTTTAGATGACTCGACCATTTAATCTCGAATAAATAGCGTAGACAAAACCCATGAAGCAATGCTGTAGATCATCGCTCCCAGCATAGCTGCCCCAAAATTATCCACCTGAAAACCGTTCACAAGATCGGCCACAGCCCAAAACATCAAGCCATTGATCACGAAGATAAACAATCCCAACGTGAGAAATGTGACCGGCAGAGTGAGGATTACTAGGATAGGGCGAATGAGTGTGTTTACCAACCCAAGAACCAGTGACGCTACCAATGCTGTGGAAAAGCTGTCTATATGCACGGTATCCACTAAGCGCGGAATGGCAAACAGAGCCAGTGTATTTATGAGCCACAACAGCAGTAGTCGCATGGTTTGAAGGAATGATAAAGCAGGTTAAGGGCAAGTCCGCCTGCCACTGAGTAACAGGCGGAGCTTGTCATATCCCACAAAACCTTTTCAACAACCCAAAAATAAACAGGCTATTAATAACGGTAGTGTTCAGGCTTGAATGGGCCCACTTTCTTCACACCGATGTAATCAGCCTGCTCTTGGCTCAGCTCGCTCAACTGTGCATTGAGTGTTTTGAGTTGCAGACGCGCGACTTTCTCATCTAAATGCTTAGGCAAGGTGTACACGCCGATTGGATAGTTTTTGGTTTGCGTAAACAACTCGATCTGAGCAATCGTCTGATTGGCAAATGATGAACTCATCACGTACGATGGATGGCCCGTACCGCAGCCCAAGTTCACCAAACGGCCTTCGGCCAACAAGATGATGCGCTTACCATCTGGGAAAATAATGTGATCAACTTGCGGCTTGATGTTTTCCCACTTGTATTGCTTCAGTGCGACAACTTCAATTTCATTGTCGAAGTGACCGATATTACAAACGATGGCCTGATCTTTCATCTTCTTCATGTGCTCAAGCGTGATCACATGGTAGTTACCGGTTGCCGTAACAAAGATATCCGCATGTTCTGCCGCGTAATCCATAGTTACAACACGATAGCCTTCCATAGCTGCTTGAAGCGCACAAATCGGATCGATCTCAGTCACCCACACTTGTGCTGACAATGCACGCAACGCTTGCGCCGAACCCTTGCCCACATCGCCATAACCAGCCACTACAGCAACCTTACCTGCGATCATGACATCAGTCGCACGTTTGATCGCATCAACTAAGGATTCACGGCAACCATACAGGTTGTCGAACTTAGATTTAGTTACTGAATCATTAACGTTAATTGCTGGGAAAGCCAATTTGCCTTCTTTATGCATCTGATACAAACGATGCACGCCAGTGGTGGTTTCTTCGGTCACGCCTATGATGTGCGCTAAGCGTGTTGAATACCAAGTTTTGTCGGTTGCGAGTTTTTTCTTGATTGAATTAAACAAGCAAACCGATTCTTCTGAATCAGGGTTGTCCAACACGCTGATGTCTTTTTCTGCACGTGTACCCAGATGCAAAAGCAGAGTGGCATCGCCACCATCATCGAGAATCATGTTGGAATAACCGCCATCCGTCCATTCAAAAATACGATGCGTGTAATCCCAATACTCATCCAATGTTTCGCCTTTATAGGCAAACACGGGGGTACCGCTTGCAGCAATCGCTGCCGCAGCGTGATCTTGTGTGGAATAGATGTTGCAAGAAGCCCAACGAACTTGGGCGCCGAGCGCTTCTAACGTTTGAATCAGCACGGCGGTCTGTATCGTCATGTGTAACGAACCAGTAACGCGCGCACCTTTCAACGGTTGTGACGCAGCAAATTCTTGACGAATCGCCATCAAACCAGGCATCTCGGTTTCGGCAATACCCATTTCTTTATTGCCAAACTCAGCCAGACTGATGTCTGCTACGTGATAGTCATGGGTAGTTGCGGATTTTAATACGGCGCTCATCACGCCCTCCTTTTCTTTGAAAAAAAGTAACGTGAGCGCAGTTGCGGTATGAATGTCAAGCCTGGCAAAGTATGAACTCTGTCGCAACGCTCCTTGACCGACAATATTCTAATCGAAAATCAACTTGCGTTCACTCAGCCACCAAAAGCACACCCAAAGCAAACCTGAGGCAGCTCCATACACATGAGCAACAGATACCATGGGCATGCTCAAAACCGAGTGATTAAATAAAACCAACTTAACAACTAAAGCAACTCCTGCACAAATGGCCAAACCTTGACGCCCACTCTGCCATGTCAGTGCAGCGCCCGCCGCCCACAATCCATACAGCACACCGGATAAACCGGCATACCACTGCAAAGATGGTTGCAAATACCACAACAAATTGCTAACGCCCATTGCGCTTGTTAGTAGCAAACTCGTTAATTCGAGCGCAGTCATTGATTGACACAACATTTCTACGATTAACAGCAACCCAAATACATTCAATAGCAAGTGAGGAGCATTAAGATGCACCAGATGAGCCGTCAGCAAACGCCACCACTGACCCGCATCGATCGCTGCGCGATCCCACATCAGTAATTGCAGTGAGCCTGGATAGATAGATGCTATTGAAATACACAGCACTAACGAGATCAATAGCGCAAAAAAATTCGTGCGCAGGCGATCATTCATACAACGTTGAGAATGGTTGATAATTTCAGTTTTAGTGCACACGTCGACAACGCGTCATAACGAGTAAGCTCGTGATCGCTATTAACCACTCGACATCGATAGCACCACCGCCACCCGAACTGCTACCGCTACCGCTACTGACGCCTGCACTAGTCTGCAGGCCTTGTGGCACTTCAACGGTAAAACTCATCGTGCTACCCGTGGCATCCAGATCGCTGGCAGCTACGCTAATGGTGTAAATCCCCATAGGTGAAGCGTGCGCCCAATTGAATACACCTGCAGCACTCAGTGTCGCTCCATCAGGTAATGCAATCGCATGAAACACGGGCTTGTTGCCATCCGCATCCATCGCTATTAACTTAATTGTTAGAGTTCTTCCTGCAACTACCTGATGCGTCGTCACACTCTGAATGACTGGCGTGCTATTGATGCGCACAGTGGCACTCGCGTTACTGGTAGCCCCGCTGCTGTCGGTTACGAGCACCACGAACTGATACGTGCCCGTAGCAGGCGCCACAAAACTAGCATTCGCCGTATCGGCATTTAAAACGCTAATAGGGATTTTATTGGAGAGCGATGCATGCCATACATAGCTGGTGACTTGATGGCCGCTGGGCGAAATAGCGCTGGCATCTAAATTAACTAGCGCGCCGGGCGATGCCACCTGAGATAGATTCGAAATATGTATAGCGGGCGCAATGGATGTAAGCGCTGCATGTACATCGAGAATACCTGCACCACACATGCCGCTATTCGCACGCAAGAGACAAGCACTACTTGCCGGAAAAGCTCGTGCCGAAGCACGCAATAATGAAACGACTTCATCACGTGATAGCGATGGATTGAGTGACAGCATCAACGCAATCGCACCGGACACGTGGGGTGCTGCCATGCTGGTGCCGTATTTAATTGAGTAGCCATCGGATGCCGGCCTGCTAGCTCCTGTATTTCCGAGCGAATAAATACCTAACCCGTTAGATGAGTATATTTCGACGCAATTGCGTGCGAGAGTTCCACAACCGCCACCAGGTGCGCTAATTAACGTTTGCACACCAAGGTTGGCGTAAGTCGCGCTATCACCATCAACGCTGTGCGCAGTTACTGCAAGTGTGCCCGCGCAATTGGCAGGTTGATTCACGCTATTAAAACCACCATTACCATTAGAGACCACCACGATCGCGCCTGCAGCATTTACATCATTAATCGCTGCTTGAAAAGCTCGTGAACATGTGCCCGATATACCCAAACTTAAATTGATTATGCGAGCTGGGTATGCATTTTTGGGTGCGCCTGGAACAGCCAAACCTGCAGCCCAGCGCATTCCATCAATAATGTCGGAGGTATAGCCTCCACATTTATCCAGCACCCTGACAGGTACAATCCGCACATTAGGCGCGATACCCGCACCGTACAAACCATTGTTCATTAACGCAGCAATAATTCCCATCACGTGCGTGCCGTGCCAACTTGATCGCGCAGCGGCTGCCCCTCTGCCACATTCATTCGCCACAACAGCATCACCGGGATCGCTCGCATCAGCATCACGGCCATTGCCATCATTCGCCATCGCCAAACTACTGACAAAATCATAGCCCGGCAGCACAGGCTGCAAATCTGAATGAGGCCGATAACCTGTATCGAGCACTGCGACTTCTACCGTTCCATTACCCAGCGTCATTTCCCATGCAGGTGGCAAATCAGCACCTCCAGCGTTGCTACCTCTAGGCGTCATGAAATGCCATTGTCCGGGCGCCCCTGAATAACCCGGATCGTTCGGCATAAAAGCATGCGCTTGCATACGCACGTCGGGCTCGACGGATTCAATTTCAGTATTTGTGGAGAGTTTGGCAGCCAGTGCGCGCGCTTCGTCCAAAGAAACAGCTCTATCCAACTTGAGTAAATGTGATTTGCCCGATAGCTGGCGCTCAATACTTAATGACCTTGCTGCGATACTTGATAGATGACTATCGTTACGATGCTCAAGTTGTTCGCTAAGTTTTTTACCTTTAATTGCGCGCGGGGTAATGATCAGATGATCGACTTCTGTAGGAGCGACTATCTGATTAGATGATGTAGCTTGAAGACCCGCTTTAGCCTGAGGTGTGGCCTCTTGCGCGTAGCCAGTAACACCAAACGCTAACTGCAAAGTTAATGATGCGAGTACAGCATAGCTGATCAACCCACACCGACGCAAAAGAATGCACATAGTCAAAACGCTGCAACAAATTAATGCGATTGACTGTAGCAGTAACTATTTTTTTTACAGCGCGGAAAAGAACACGTATTACTACTCTATTCAGCGACGACGTCGCAGCAAAGAAAAAGGGCAGGCAGCGAATCGCTAGCCTGCCCTGCACAAGTAAGACAACGCTAATTAAAGTCCAGCAGCTGCCTTCAATGCCGCCGCCTTGTCGGTGCGCTCCCAGCTAAATTCTGGCTCTTCGCGACCGAAGTGACCATACGCCGCACTCTTACGATAGATAGGACGTAGCAAATCGAGCATTTGCACAATACCTTTAGGACGCAAATCGAAATGTTCAAGTACCAGCGCTTCGATTTTTTCATCGCTGATTTTACCGGTACCAAACGTGGTCACCATCACCGAGGTTGGCTTCGCAATACCGATGGCGTACGAGATTTGGATTTGGCACCGTTCGGCCAAACCAGCAGCGATAATATTTTTCGCTACATAACGACCTGCGTACGCTGCCGAACGATCAACCTTGGAAGGATCTTTACCTGAGAATGCACCACCGCCGTGAGGCGCTGCGCCGCCGTAGGTGTCAACTATAATTTTGCGGCCAGTGAGTCCGCAGTCACCCTGCGGGCCGCCGATAACAAAACGACCGGTAGGATTCACCAAGAAACGCGTGCCGTTCAGCCATTCTTTAGGAACGACCGGTTTGATGATTTGTTCGATGACGGCTTCTTCAATCTGCTTATGCTCCATTTCTGGTGCATGCTGAGTCGATAACACAATCGTATCGATAGAGACTGGTTTGCCATCCACGTATTTCAGTGTGACTTGCGATTTTGCATCCGGACGCAACCAAGGCAAGCGACCATCTTTGCGCAACTGCGATTGGCGCTCGACGATGCGGTGAGCGTAGTGAATCGCCGCCGGCATCAGCTCAGGAGTCTCGTTGCAGGCATAACCAAACATCAAACCTTGGTCACCCGCGCCCTGATCCAAATCGATACCTTTGCCTTCATCCACGCCCTGAGCAATATCGGGTGACTGCTTGTCGTAGCAAACCATCACGGCGCAACCACGGTAATCAATACCAAAATCGGTGTTGTCGTAGCCTATGCCTTTGAGTGTGTCGCGCGCGACTTTGATGTAGTCCACATTTGCCGATGTGGTGATTTCACCTGCGAGCACTACCAGACCGGTATTACACAATGTCTCGGCTGCTACGCGCGCACGCGGATCCTGCTCAAGAATCGCATCGAGAATCGCATCGGAAATTTGATCAGCAACTTTGTCCGGATGACCTTCGGACACTGATTCGGAAGTAAAAAGATATTCGTGTGACATGCAAGCCCCTAATTAAAAAGATTGACAACGTGTCGCGGCAATCTCCTGAGCCTGCGACGCTTTAGCGAAATTTGTAGACCGCCTCGCAAGTTGTCTGATTAACTCGGCGGTGAAAACTTTCGTGGTATTTTACGCCTCTCTCTTGATTTGAGTAAAGTCTCCGTTTACCTTCTCCGCATGCTGCTGCGCGTATTCCAGATTTTGGCTTGGCTGCCGCTGCCGCTGATGCATGCACTTGGTGCTGCTGCCGGCTGGTTCACCTACGCCTCCTCGCAAACCTATCGTGAACGTATGCGATTGAATTTAAAGCAAGCCGGCTATCTCACGGCACTCCATCAGACGATCACAGAATCCGGTAAAAACTTATTAGAACTTCCATTTATTTGGTGTGGTAGTTCATCGCGCGTTCTGCGCTCGGCCAAGGTATATGAATGGGAAATTGCTCAATCAGCCATAGACAGCGGTAAAGGCGTAATCTTTTTGACACCACATTTAGGCTGCTTCGAAATCATTGCGCAAGTTATCGCTAGTCGCGCACCACTGACTGCGCTGTACCGACCTCCACGCATGGCCATGCTTGAACCCTTGTTAGAAAATGCACGTCAGCGCGATGGCCTTGCGCTAGCTCCGGCGAATTTATCGGGCGTTCGCACGCTATTAAAAACACTGCGCAAAGGTGGCTCGGTGGGACTACTGCCCGATCAAGTGCCGCGCGCTGGCGAAGGTGTGTGGACAAAATTTTTCGGCAAACCCGCCTACACCATGACGCTGCCTGCCAAGCTAGCGCAAATGAGTGGCGCGACCATTATCTTGTCGTATGCGGAGCGACTACCTTATGGCAAAGGCTATGCTGTTCACTTCGTTCCATTTGATCGTCAGTTAACAGGAACGCCTGAAGAGCAGGCAGGCATCATGAACGCTGCCATGGAAGATTTAATTGCGCGATGCCCTTCACAATATTTTTGGAGTTACAACCGCTTTAAAGGTCAACCACCTGCAATCGCTCTATCTTCGGACCAGGCATCATGAGATTACTACTAGCGATTATGTGGGTACTGCATTGGCTACCGCTGCCGATCTTGGGGCGAATAGGTAAATTTATAGGCAGTATTTTATTTTTCGCGATTCCCGAGCGACGTCACATCACACTCACGAATTTGCGCCTCTGTTTTCCGAAAATGACCGAGAAGCAGCGCATCGCTATCGCGCGCGCCCATTTTCAAGGTTATGCACGCAGCATCTTAGAACGCGGAATACTTTGGTGGGCCTCACCCGAACGGCTGCGTCGATTAATTAAAGTGTCGCCGGCCATCCCTACGAAATTGTCACAAGAGCGACCCACCATTTATCTGTGTCCTCATTTTGTATGCCTTGAAGTCGCTGGCACAGCCATCACCATGGCTGGGCCCGCATGCTCAATCTATGTACGTCAGCACAGCGAACTGTTTGATGAAGCACTGCGCAAAGGTCGGCTGCGCTTTACCACGGATGAACGCAATTTATTAGCGCGCAATGCGGGCATTAAACCCATCATTCGTGCCATGCGCAGTGGTCGACCTTTCCTCATGCTTCCGGATATGGATTTCGGGCGCAAGGAATCGGTATTCGTACCATTTTTTGGAATTCCGGCAGCCACATTGACAGCCCCAGCACGACTGGCAGCGGCCACTGAAGGGCAGATCATCCCCGTCGTGACTCGATTCCAGCCGCATTATCGCGGCTGGGAAGTGCGTTTTTTCCCGCCTTGGGAAAACTATCCGGGAGACGATATAGAGCAAGCGACACGCTTCATGAATGCATTCATTGAAGAGCGCATTCAAGAAGCACCTGCTGAATATTTCTGGTCACACAAACGCTTTAAAACACGGCCCGATGGTACGCCTAGCTTATACGGTTAAAGTACGCACCTAGTCATCACTTTTTTCAGTCTCAACCGACGTGCTACTGTCAGATTCTGTTTTTTCTGAAACTTGGATTGAATTAGCCTTAACCTCAGCATCTTTTGTATTGGCCTTTTCCTCAACCACCGACGACGATGATTCTGTAGCTTCGCTCTTATCATCTACCTGATTAGATTCACCTGTTTTTTTACTAGCTCTCCCTGTCTGCGTCGTTGCATATGACTCGCGCTGCAATTTCTCTTTTTCGTTTTTTCTTTCTAAATTCTCATTATAAGAATTGATGGATTTCTCAATCTTTATAAACAACTCTGAATCCGCATTTTTTTCATCCTCATCTTTTTGCATCTTAAAAGCCTCCAATTGCTGGTGACAATATGCGATAGGGTCTTTTGTAAACGCGTTATAGTCTTTAGCTTTTAAATCAATGATTTTATTTCTAATAAAAATAAAAAATTCAGTTGAAATTTTGTCAAACCCAGCTATCTTTACAAAGTCCGTCAATCTGACAATTCTTTTTCTTTGCATCTCACTTTGTCGAGCAGCTTCTTCATTAAATTCACTGTCTTCGTCCGCCGTCATTTTGGAGTCGCCACTTAAATGAGAAGTTGAACTCGATCTCGGCGAAAGCAAGCCTTTAATCGAGCTCAGCACGCCACCCTTTTCAACTCCCGGCAATTGAAGCTTGCTAGCTGACTGAGCAGATAATTTGAGCCCTTTTGCGTAATCACCGACATGATTTTTTGCTTTTTCTGATTGATGTTCCTGATTGATCAAAATATCAATCACAAAGGAATCTAATTTATTAACGAGGTATGAATTTATATAACTACTTAACTTAGCGTAAAAGCCGGCATTTTTTTTAGTATCTGCCGCAAATTTAGGCGCCCAGATAGTCATAAAGGAAAACGTAGAAATAAAACCAATTAATGCACTTTTCCTTCGCTGCAGTAACTCTTTCATTTCACCATTACTATTTTTTTCAAACTGCACAATCACTTGACGATCAATTTCGAGTAGTAATTTTTTTATAGGATCTGGAAATTTCGACGACTTTAACTTCATATCTGAGCCAAAAAAATAATCCCCTACCAACTTCATCACCGGCTTCATCAAGGCCACGATCTCCGGATGATTAATTTGTTCCACTGCACGCAAATTCTCACTGAACTTGGTAACTTTATCTCCCACTTTGTCATATTCACGCATCACTTTTTGTAGTAGCTCATCCAATTTTTGGTTATCGAGATGATGATTTATAAATGGCTCACAATAATTTTTAGTGACATCCAACTTTTTATACAACGTTCCTGCAGCAGACTGATAATCGCTGATGAACAGTGACTCTCTAAGCATAGTTTTTATTCTTTCATCACCCTTATTTTTGCCGTACTGATTGTCTATGGTGACAAGCAGGAGTGCTAACTTCTCTGGTTTAAGGATGTGGTTCTGAATTCCGAGATCGATAATCATGCTCAGTACTTGGGGAAGGTCAGAGGCATGTACCACACCCTTTTCACTTGCTTTTCCCTTAGGTGAGGCAAACGCAGCGTTTGATCTCGAACTACTACTAGTCGATCTAGGGGTGGTTGGAGCATCTGATAGTGTGATCGACGTGAGCGTCGTCGAAATGCTAGCTATTGGCTTCGTAGGAGTACTGTACACGTCCTGCGCCAAAGGCGGCGTATGCGAGGAACTCGGAGTCTGACTATTCATGCTAAATAAAGGATTAGGCTGCGATCTTTTGCTAATTAACGTCGGATGCTTTGTAGCATTGGCTAGGCCTTGCGAGGCTTTCCACGTATTCCCACTACCTTTTTCAGATTCCGTGCTTGGTGATTTTGTTGAGCTTCCTGTAGTTTTTTTTTGATCTGTTTGATTATTTAAATCTAAATTACTGCTTGAATTGTTTCTGCTTAATGGAGGTGTGCTCATGGCGAGCCTTTCAATAAAATTGGGAGAATAGGTTTGTAGAGTGGGCCAGTAATGCGAGCAGAAATTTCTGGCACTTTTGAAGAGATAGACAGAGGCTTACGTGTCTGGTAATTTTTTACTCAGACCGTTTTCGTAACTACTGTTTGTCCAAAGTTCCGGCAGCCGTGAGAAAATCCGAATGAATCGCCACTGAAGTACGTTCTGCGGCTAGCTCAACCAACAATCTGGTTTAATTAGCTTAATTTTGTTGTAATTACCCTGCATATCACTTCGACCGTTCGGCAGATGCATCTAACTAGCTCTACTCAAAGCAACGCTTAAAGATTAACAATGAAACTTAAATTCACAAAAATGCATGGCGCTGGAAATGATTTCATCGTGATTGATGCGATCAATCAGGTAGTTAATCTCACGCCCGATCAATGGCACTTTATTGCAGATCGACGTTTTGGGATTGGGGCAGATCAGATGTTGGTAGTCGAAAAATCGACCACTCCTGATGTCGATTTTCGCTACCGAATTTTTAATTCTGACGGTGGAGAAGTCGAGCAGTGCGGTAACGGTGCACGCGCATTTGTGAAATTTGTCGTCGACAAAGGCTTGACCGACCGCCGTGAAATTCGTGTTGAAACTATGTCCGGCGTAATATCCCCGCGACTGGAAGATGACGGCCGTATCACCGTCGATATGGGCCCACCTATATTTGATACAAAACTAATCCCTTTTGATTCTAACGGATTAACCGCTGCCAAAGAACATACCGCTTTAGTCTGGCCATTAGATGTGAATGGCAAACTCATTTCTACAGTAGTGCTCTCTATGGGCAATCCGCATGTGGTACAAATCGTGCACGATGTTGACCAAGCCCCGGTTGAGACTGATGGTCCAGCGATTGAAAATCATCTTCGCTTTCCAAAGCGTGTTAACGCCGGGTTCATGCAAATCATCGATATGCATCATGTGAAGTTACGAGTGTTTGAGAGGGGCGCAGGTGAGACACTCGCTTGTGGCACTGGCGCTTGCGCAGCGGTGGTCGCTGGCATCCAGCTCGGCTTACTTGATTCGCCTGTTAGCGTTGCAACGCGCGGTGGAGAACTAAGCATTGAATGGCATGGCGGCGAACATGCCGTCATGCTCACTGGCCCAGCAGTCAGTGTCTTTGAAGGCAGTATCGATATCTAATTTTTGTTTTGATACTTGCCTTAGTAGATCACGCTATGCGCGATTTCGATTGTGCTCTCGGCGCGAGCTCATCAAGCTACGAAATCGGTATATCCGCTGTCGATAATTACCTTCGGCGCCCGTCGGCGATCCATCAACGGTATCGAAAACCCGTGCTGCGTAGTCAACCGCTTGTCTTTGCTCACTGGTCAATATAAGTATTAGCCGGCGGCGGCTACGTGGATGCTGCTCTCGAAT
>CAINAY010000153.1 GCA_903846425.1 uncultured Noviherbaspirillum sp. | reverse complement strand
GGTCAACATGGCGGCATTGGATGAATTGGCTCAAGCGTCTGAGCGTAAGAATTTCCTGGATGCGCAGAACGCTGACTTGACCGAAGCGATCACGACTTTGGAAGACGCTATTCACAAGATCGATAAAGAGACACGCGATCTGTTGCAAGATACCTTTGATAAGGTCAATCATCACTTTGGTCAGTTGTTCCCCGAGTTGTTCGGCGGTGGCAATGCGAAGTTGGTGATGACGGGTGAAGAGATTTTGGATTCGGGCGTTCAAGTCATGGCGCAGCCACCGGGTAAGAAAAATGCGACGATTCATTTGCTCTCTGGTGGAGAGAAGGCCTTAACGGCGACCGCGCTGGTGTTCTCCATATTCCAGCTCAATCCCGCGCCTTTCTGTTTGCTCGATGAGGTCGATGCGCCGTTGGATGATGCGAACACCATTCGTTTTTGTACGATGGTTAAACGGATGGCGACTCAGACGCAGTTCCTTTTCATCTCTCACAATAAACTGGCGATGGAGATGGCGAATCAGCTGATCGGCGTCACGATGCAAGAACAGGGTGTCTCGCGCATTGTTGCGGTGGACATGGAATCGGCAGCTAACTTAGTCACCGACGTTCAGGCGGCCTAATTATTAATTGTCTGACCAACCCAAGCTCGCTTACGTTTCGCGCAAAACTTTGGGTTGGTTTGTAATGTTTATTAGTCCCATAGCTGCGCTGAGCGGGCCATTGCTGCGCGCTTCTGGTAGTAAGCCTCGTTTTCTTCGGCCTCTCGTGCTCGGGCGTGCTCTACCGATGCGCAAATCAGGTAATGTTCCTCTGTTCGTTTTAACCACCAGTGACGCAGTCTGCGTACCAGTGGTCGTAGAGAAAGCATGGTCAATGTGTGTAGCTTGATTTCAGTGGTCTCGCGCATGATGTGAACTCCTTATGGACTTGGCGACTGCTGGTTATCGTAATGACAATATTTTTTTGTGATCTTGATTTCCGTCAATAGTGAGTTAGAGCAAGAGCACAGATACTGAAAGAGAGACGGCAATGAGTGGGGAATGTTGTTGTCGTGCAGAATGTTTGCAGGTCAAGGGCGGGCTTCTTTTACAATGACGTTTTGATATATTTCACTTAGGTTGATACGCAATGCCGCCTTTTTTTCTATTGCAGCCGGAGAACATTCAATGACAGAGTTGCAGGGAAGCCTGATCGCCATCGGTGGAGCTATCGTGGTGGGTGTCGTGTCATACAACAAGTGGCAGGAATGGCGCGCAAAAAAATCCGTTGATAAAGCATTTTCTCCGCTCGAGGAGGATGTGCTGATGGGTGGCAGACCATTAGCTGAACGTCAAGAGCCGGTTCTAGGTTCTTCGCAAAGTGGCGCCGATTCCGATGGTGACGACCACTATCCTCAATCATCTGCCGTACAAACGGAAGCATTTATCGAAACGGTGGGTAAACCTTTTCCGCTCGATACTTTCATCGACTGCATCATTCCTATCGCGCTTGAATTTCCACTGCGGGGAGAAAAAATCACCAACGCATTTCATCAACTTCGTTTGGTAGGTAATAAGCACGTTGAGGT
>CAINAY010000152.1 GCA_903846425.1 uncultured Noviherbaspirillum sp. | reverse complement strand
CTAAGATACCTGCTGCTTTAGTAGTGCAGCGTGATTTTATTCAAACCATAGTCGCGACGGGGCATGTGGAAACACCGCATCGCATCAGCATAGGAAGTCAAATCGTCGGGGTAGTAAAAAATATACCTGTTTCTGAGGGACAGATTGTTCAGTCAGGCCAAGTACTCATTGAACTCGATGATGCGGAATGGCGAGCAGCTGCCCAACAAGCGGATATGCTGGTGTTACAAGCGCAAGCTCGGTTACGTCAAGTACGCGAGGTACAGGCACCGGTAGCAGCGCAGAGCTTAGTGCAAGCAGAGATCAACGTTAGTTACGCAGAAAAGCAATGGCATAGAAACGTAGATTTGTTTACTAAGTCGTTTATCAGCCAGGCGGCTTTAGATGAAGCAAAAAAGAATGTCGATCTAACACAAGCACAATTACAGACCGCTAAAAAACAAGTACAGACAACTCACCCTACGGGTAGTGATTATCAAATTGCTGCCACGGCACTGTCACAAGCTGAGGCCAACTCGAAAGTTGCGTATTCACGCCGTCAACACACCATTATAAAAACACCCATCGCTGGCACGTTGATCTCGCGCGATGTGGAGACTGGCGATGTCGTACAAGCTGGCAAAGCATTAATGACGCTCTCACCTTCAGGTGCGACGCAATTAGTGGTTCAAATTGATGAAAAAAATCTACCACTGTTAGTGCTAGGTCAGTTAGCACGAGCATCTGCTGACGCTTATCCCACACTGAATTTTTCAGCAGCGATCAGCTATATCAATCCCAGTGTCGATCTTCAGCGTGGCTCAGTTGAAATCAAACTTAACGTACCTGAGCCGCCCGCTTACTTACGCCAAGACATGACGGTGTCGGTCGATATTCAGGTGGCCACGCGCTTAAGAGCGTTGTTAGTACCGACGGATACCATACACGATGTCAAAGGTCGGCAGCCATGGGTACTTAAAGTAGCCGATGGGAAGGCACGTAAACAAGTTCTGCGTGTAGGTTTGCAAAGTGCAGGAATGAGCGAAGTACTTTCCGGGTTAAGCGTTAATGATCGTGTATTAACGTTTACTAATGAGGTCAATGAAGGTGATCGTATTCGACCCATAAGCTATACCGAAGCACCATGAAATTCTGGCTACCTTTTGAATGGATAGTCGCGTTACGCTTCTTGCGTGAAGGAAGAATGCAGACTTGGTTCATCATTCTTGGCGTAACCATCGGAGTGGCAGTCATTATTTTTATGTCCGCCTTACTCACAGCGTTACAAGCGAACTTTATACGGCGTGTGTTGACCGCACAATCACATATACAGTTACTACCTCCAAAAGAAGTCGCACGCACATTAGGTGTCCCTTCGACTACTTCGCATCATTTAATAGAAAACGCCCTAATTCAAGCGCCGCTACAACGACTAAAATCTATCGATCAGTGGCAAAACATTGTGAAACAGATTAGGGCTATGCCTACGGTTCTAGTGGTATCACCGACTGCGGCAGGGTCGGCTCTGGTGGTACGCGGTAATGCAAGCCGCTCAGTGACGATTATGGGCATTGAGCCTGAAGATTATTTTAAGATCGTGACCTTGCCAGAAAAAATAATCATGGGGTCCACTCGCCTTACGAGCAGTGACATATTGATAGGTATGGATCTGGCGAGTGATTTGGGCTTGTCTGTCGGTGACAAATTGCGCATTTCATCGGCTTTAGGTAATAGCAATATTCTCACCGTGACGGGCATTTTTGACCTTGGCAACAAGGGAGCGAACCAACGCACGACCTTCTCTGCTTTGCATACAGCCCAAAGTCTTTTGGGACTTTATGGTGGCGTTTCTAGCATTGATATAACCGTCAGAGAAGTGTACGACGCTGAACTGATTGCTCAGCGCATCACCGAACTCACTGGCATTAAAGCGGATAGCTGGATTTCGACGAACTCTCAATTTTTTACCGCTGTCCAAGCTCAAAAAACATCGAACACCGTGATACGGCTGTTTGTAGGGCTTTCAGTTGCCTTTGGAATGGCCAGCGTATTAGTCGTTTCAGTGATGCAGAAATCTCGCGAAATAGGCATCT
>CAINAY010000151.1 GCA_903846425.1 uncultured Noviherbaspirillum sp. | reverse complement strand
TTTATTTCTATCCAAACTCCAACCACTCACCAATTTTCCACCATGCTTCTCAATCCGATTTTTTACATTGAGATGACTATCGGTACGGCGGCCTGCTCCAATAATTGCTTCCTTATCAAGCGGTACCAAAACCACGTTTGATCGTGCGAGCGCATGCATAGCCTGAGCCACTACAGACGGAATCTTGTCGCTATACAGCGTTAAGCCAAGTGAGGTTATATCGAAGTGCGGATCAGTACTGAGCATGAACAAAAACCTTTTTATAAACAGATCGCCAATGCGAAAATAGGAGTGAGCAAAACGTGTATTTTATCGTGCCCTAATAAATTAATTGAAAACGCTTATTTCATATTACATTAGGCTAGTGGCTCTCGTAGTGGAGCACCAATACTGGCAAGCCACTTACCTGCTTTATCCTGCATAACTATATCCACTCCCCACTGGCGCGCTTTTGCAATGACGCAGTCTTTAGGCGTCATGAAAAAAACTTTGGTTAAGGCATCCGCAACAACGCAACTCGATGCTAGTACTGTTACTGACGACCACTGCGACGGAGAGTAGCCGGTGTGAGGATTCAGTATGTGATGGTAGCGATGATCTTGGCTAAAGGTCGTGTGTGCATCTGATGATGTCGCCATAGCACGGCCATCACTAATGATTATCGGTGTGCTAGTACCCTGCTGATTTAATGCAGCCTGCAACGTATTTTTTGTGTCCGAATTTTTAAGCGTAGCTGCACTTTCTATACTCAGACTCCAGGGCTTATCATTCGGTGCGTTACCTAACAATGCCGTTTCGCCGGCATCGATTATGGCATGATGAATGCCGTGTGTTTGTAATGTGGCGCGCACTCTATCGGCCGCGTAGCCTTGCGCAATGCCATTGAGAGACAAGCCCATGCCGGCTATTTGCAAATTCACTGCGTCGGGCGTGACATGCACCGCACGCCAATTCACTAGTTTACGTGCGCGTTGAATTTCAATTGCCGATGGCTGGCTTTTTTGTGATGCCGCCCTCGACCAAATTTCCCACAATGGCTGCATGCTGGCGTCGAAGGCACCCTGACTTTGTCTGGCTATATGTTGAGCAATTTTTAAAACAGCGAATAAATCAGCATCTGGTTTTTTTAACGCTCCTAAGCGATTTAAACGACTTACATCGCTTTCGGGATCGAACAAACTCATTTGTCGTTCAATGCTGCGAATCACTTGCACAGCAGCCGCTAAAGCCTGCTCGAGTTGATCAGCGTTTTCATGGGCTGCTTTAATCCACAAGGTGGTGCCAAATCCTATCAATGCGCGCTCACGCCAAATCAACTTGTCTGACTTACCCATGAAAGTTGAATGGGACTCTTTAGCCAACAGATTGCCCGCTGCCGCTGCACCCAACAGCCCCCAACCCCAACGTAATACCTGACGTCGCTGCATCATGTTCTACCTACCTCTGTAATTGTAATTATTCTTGACCCTGTTTTACGTTCTTGAATCAACGGTAAACAACGCTCATCATCCTGATAAATGGCTACACAATCCAAACATTGAAAACACTCACTATACGTAATCGCGCCTGCTGGAGTGATCGCCTGATACTCACAGCGATGACGACATGTCTGGCAAGGCGTTCCACATTCATCACGCCGCAATAACCACGACCAGCGCTGTAATACATTCACCGCTGCCAGCGCTGCTCCAAGTGGGCAGATATAGCGGCAATAACCACGATATACCACCACGCCCAAGATCAAACAGGCAGCCGCCCAGAGAATATAAGGCCACTCGCTCATAAAGTAAAAACTAATCGCTGTCTCAAAGGGTTCGATTTTTACTGCAAGCTCAGCAAAGG
>CAINAY010000150.1 GCA_903846425.1 uncultured Noviherbaspirillum sp. | reverse complement strand
GGACCATGACTGTCTTGACGTGGATCATTCTCTAGCGGTATCACTTGCTCAGCGATAAATTTTTGAGTGCGCTCGCGCAGCTCTATTGCTCTCGGCGGAAGGGAAAAGTCCATGTTTTTTATTTTGCTAGGTGAAGAAAGATTATTTTTATCGTTTGGTGAAAATCAATGCTGAATCAAGGATGACTTTCTGAGAGCAGCTGATCACCCAAGCGCGCAAGCATGAAATCGGCGGCTTGATCGAGGTGCCTTCTAGCCGCTAGCTCAGCACCGGCACCATCACCACTGGCGACTAGCTTGAACAAGGCTTCATGTTCATCCCAGATATCGCGTGGCTTGTCAGCAGAAAGTAAAACGGAACCCATCACTCGCTGGGCATTCACCCACTGAGTTTCCATTGCGGGGCCGATCAAGGGATTGTCCGCAAGTTCGTATATGAACATATGAAACGCCATGTCGGCACTAATCATATCGCTGACAGAACCTCTCATAAGCGCATCGCGACCAACAGTTAGTAATTGCTCGCCACGAGCCTTTGCCTTAGTCGTGAAATTTTCAGCCGCCTTGCGAAAAGCCAGCCCTTCGATCACTGAACGCATCTCGTACATCTTACGCACGAACTGTGGATCCATTGGGGCTACCAGCAATCCACGGCCCGGCGCATCGATCAGTACGCCCTGATTTTTCAACAAAACCAAGGCTTGCTGAACAGGCTGCCGTGAAACGCCGAGTTCTTGTGCGATCTGCTCTTGAATAATGCGCTCGCCTGTACGAAGCTTACCCTCTGCAATCTCAGCAAGAATCGCTTTGTGGACTTGTTCTACTAACGTGGGTTGGGATTCAAGAATTTTCATCAAGACCGCTATTTTTTAGATTTTGAAATTACCCGTAATGCAAATACTTATACACCAATGATACGCGAATCACTCCGCAGAACGCCAACGCTGTTCAGCATCCTCCCATGCAGACAAAGGCTGTAAGTCAGGCACCCATGCAAGACCCGATTTAGCATCAGAAGAAACAGCCTCCGGTGTGACTACAACATCCAGTAATGCAGGTCGATTCGCCATTGCGCGCGCAATCGCACCTTCGAGGTCTTCTGCGCGTTCAACGCGCTCCGCATACAAACCAAATGCGCGTGCCATCGCGGCATGATCTGAAAACTGCAGTCGAGTGCCAACCACTTTGCCATGCGATTCTTGCTGATCACGCACTTCGATCGCCCATGAGCCATTATTAGCGACAACCACCAACACAGGTGCCTTGTGTCTAGCTGCGGTATCTAACTCCATCGCATTGAAACCAAATGCGCCATCGCCGGTGGCGACTACGACTGTCTTATCTGGGCAAATCAAACTCGCCGCCACACCGAAGGGTGTACCAACACCTATACAACCCAGTGAACCGGGATCAAGGTAAGTAGATGCAGGTAAGCCTACGCGCGCAAAGCTTAAGAAGTCACCACCGTCGGCAACTACGACCGCATCTTCAGGTAAAGCATCACGCAAGGCGGCGATTACACGATTCGGATGCATTAGGCCATCACTGCCCGGTGCTGCTTCGCGCATGCTGGTGACTAATTTTTTTGAGCGCTCAAGATGTTTTTCACGCAAGCCCGCTATCCACGACCTATCAATTGCAGACGGTCGGTTACCTGCCACATCAAGCAGTGCTTGCAATGCCAGTCTGCCCGTGGACAAGATCTCTACTTCACCGCGACGGTTATCTCTAAGCTCTGCAGCGCAATCAGCGATGCGTATGAACTTGGCCTCACCAAATACAGAGGGTGATCCGTAAGCGAGTTGAAAATCTAAACGCCGCCCTACTGTTAGCACTACATCAGCTTGCTGCATCACCGTACCGCGCATAGCAGCCACCACACTGGAATGACTTTCGGGTACTAATCCTTTGCTCTCACCCGTATCAAGATAAGCAGCGCCGAGGCG
>CAINAY010000149.1 GCA_903846425.1 uncultured Noviherbaspirillum sp. | reverse complement strand
CGAAGACCTTGGTTTACCCAATGCCGCTGAAATGAAAGTCAAAGCTATTTTGGCTGCCAAGATCGGTGAAATTATCAAGCATCGTCATCTCACTCAAGTCCAAGCTGCTGAGATTCTTGGTATGCCGCAGCCCAAGCTTTCGGGCATGCTACGTGGTCAGTTTCTTGGCATCAGTGAAGCCAAAATGATCGATTGCATGAATAGGCTAGGACGAGATGTTGAGATTGTTGTTCGAAAGTCCTCTCGCTCTCGCGCTACTGGGCGAACCAGCGTGGTCTTTGCTTAACTTTTTGTTTAAGTCGAAAAAAAACGACCTTAAATCAAGCCACTTCCATTGGCTTAATGTTGGCCAGTACCTCAGCCAACTCATCTTTAGCGCGCGCCGCATCGTAATCTAGCTGGAGCCGGAGTGACATGCTTAGGATCTCGAGGGACGTCAAGCCCGACGTAGTAAAAGGCTGACTAATTTTTCTACGGTTCGATCGTTTGAGGTTTATAACTCACGCGATAGTTAGACCAGAATTTTCAGCGCTTAGCCGGATAAAGATCGTGCCCAACCTCATGAATTTGCTGTCGCAGCGCTTTGCGCTCTTCTGGTGATAACTTGGGAGGCCGATGCTCTGCATCGCGCTGACGGGCATCATCCTGCTTGCCCGACTGATCGTTAGCGTTGGATCCTTTGGGCCGCTCTGGGCGCGGGCGCGCATCCCCACTCTGCTCCGGCGCTGCCAAGGCCTGACCCTGACTAGCCGCAATAAGCGCAATAAAAACAAGGATGTTGAGGGGTTTCATGGGGCTAGTTAGCCATTTACTCGTAGGGTGGAAAACATTCAATACCATGGTCGGCGGGTCAATTTTGTAAAGCTTTGTAATCATGACACGGTCAAACACGATATTCACAAGAACGAAGTTACCATACGATCATGGACTCGACAAACACTCCCAAGCCTGTGCCCTCACGCCGCACGCCTAGCAGTCAGGCAAAAATACTGGTGGTTGATGATGACGCCCGCCTGCGCGATCTGCTCAAGCGTTTTTTGACTGAGCATGGATTTTCAGTTTCGGTTGCCGTTAATGCCATCGAAATGAATCGTCTCTGGATACGTGAACGCTTTGACCTGCTAGTGCTTGATTTGATGCTGCCCGGTGAAGATGGTCTCTCCATTTGCCGGCGGCTACGTGGCGGTGGTGATGTCACCCCCATCATCATGCTCACTGCCAAAGGCGAAGACGCAGATCGCATCACAGGCCTAGAAATTGGTGCTGATGACTACTTGCCTAAGCCCTTCAATCCGCGTGAACTGGTCGCTCGCATCAGCGCGGTACTGCGGCGCGTAACACCCGCCGATCTGCCGGGTGCGCCATCGGATCACAATGAGATTTTTCTATTCGGCGAATTCGAATTCGATCTTGCGAAACGATCGCTAACTAAATCTGGGCAACCAATCGCGCTGACCTCTGGTGAGTATTCAGTATTAAAAGTTTTAGCACGCCATGCACGTCAGCCGCTCTCACGTGAAAAACTTATGGAGCTTGCGCGTGGTCGTGAATATGAAGTCTTTGACCGCAGCCTTGATGTACAAATCTCACGACTACGCAAACTAATTGAACCCGATCCCGCTATTCCTCGCTACATACAGACCGTGTGGGGATTAGGTTACGTATTTATACCGGATGAACAAACCCGCTAATCATTCACCGTCGCAGCTTTTAACGGGTCTGCGTAGCGGCCTGTTTTGGCGCACTTTTTTTCTACTAGCATTTTTAATCGCCACCAGCATGGCGGCATGGGTTGCTAGTTTTCGTATCGTTGAGCGTGTACCACGCGGCGAGCAAGTCGCAGCGCAAGTCGTCTCCATTGTCACCATCACTCGTGCTGCCTTATTACACTCGGCACCGGCATTACGACGCGAATTATTATTTGATCTGGCCAGCACTCAAGGCATACGTGTCTATCCGCGCGAAGATGACGATGACACCGAGCCCATGCCAGACAGCGATTTAATACAAGTCATTGAAGACAATGTACAAGCTCGTTTGGGAGAAGACACTCGCTTTGCCGGCTATGTAAATGATATTCGCGGCTTTTGGGTCAGCTTCCGTATTGATGATGATGATTATTGGCTCATGCTCGATCGCGATCGCGTAGAGCAAGCTTCCGGCGTGCAATGGCTGAGCTGGGCTACTGTCACGCTATTGCTATCCCTAATTGGTGCTGCATTTATTAGTCGGCTCATTAATCAGCCGCTGTCTCGAATTTCATCTGCTGCACGCGCAGTAGCGCGAGGAGACACACCTGCTGTCTTACCCGAGCGAGGCCCGACTGAAATTCGCGAAGCGAATCAAAGTTTCAATCAAATGGTGCACGATTTAAAACAAGTGGAATCAGATCGTGCTGTGATCTTAGCGGGCATCTCACATGATTTACGCACGCCGATTTCGCGCATGCTGCTAGAAGTAGAAATGGCGGGTTTGTCTGAAGAAGCACTGAAAGGTATGCAATCCGATCTGGGGCAAATGGAAGCCATCATCGCGCAATTTCTAGACTATGCTCGCCCTGCAGATCCCGAGCGCTTTACGCCGCATGATCTGGCGGCCTCATTGCGAAAAATCGTCGGCGAATATCAACGTCGATCCGATATCAATATCACGACCGACATTCCCGAAAAGCTTAGCTTGCGCTGTAACGCTACCGAGATCGATCGATTAGTACGTAACTTAATTGAGAATGCCAAGCGCTACGGCAAAACAGCTGGCACATCGATCACTGATATTACTATCAACGCCTACCAAGAAGGATCAACGATACGACTAGAGATCACTGATCATGGCAGCGGCCTACCCGACGACCAGCTGTATCATGTACTGCGACCATTCACCCGTCTCGATGCCGCACGTAGCCAGGCCAATGGTGCTGGTTTAGGATTAGCGATTGTTGATCGCGTCGTGCAACGCCATCAAGGAAAGTTAGAAATAAAAAACCGCGAGGGTGGTGGACTCGCGGTTCTTATTACTCTGCCTGCTTAATTTTGCTGGTTAGACTATTCAGACTTAAATTACGAAAGATCTTTAAGCAGTGCAGCAAGTGTTTCTTGCGGAATTTCTTCCACATGCACAGGGTAATTCGGATGATCACAGCCCATCATGATTTGTGCGCCACTCTTGAGCGCCGATTTCATTTCTGGGGTTAGCTCAAAGCGCACGAAGTGAACCGCCGATGTTTTTTCTTCTGTTTCGCGCTCAAGATCTTCATCGGCAATCGCATAGACGCGACTCTGACCTTCGACCTGAATAAACAAACGATCTTCAATACCAATTAACTTCGCCAGCGCCACTTTACGCTCTGCGACATTACCGTATTGAATCAGCATCGTCGCTTTAAAATTACTACCATCTGGACACAAAGGATTGTAGGCATCTAACTCAGATTGTATGCCGTCATCTTCAAAAATCTTTTCAATGCGCAGCATTTCTTGAACTTGATAACGCAAAGTCAGCTCGTCTTCAAACAGCAAGCTAACGTGGTTACCCAGATAAACGGTACGATCTTTTTTATGCTCAATCACCTGTTTACGAAAATCGTTGCGCTGCTTCGAATACGTTTCCAGAGACATTAAGCTTTCACGGGAAATAATCATGGTGTACTCCTTAGTTAATCAAATAGCGTAGGCTTTGCGCAGCAGCGTTAATGGATGTGCCATTTCGGCCTTTTTCAATCCATTCTCTTCCATGCCCTGCACAATATGGTGTCCGGCGAGCTGACAGTCGGATGAAATGTAATCCGGCTCATCATTAGCCATCGCCTTAAATACAGGTTTGCCAATTTTCATCGAATTGGCATGAAATTCTTTTTTCACGCCATAGGTACCAGCATGGCCAGAGCAACGCTCAACGACATTCAGTTTCGTGTCGGGTACCAGTTGCAACATGTCGGCCGTTTTACGCCCCACATTTTGCACACGTGAGTGACACGGTATGTGATACGAGATATGACCTAGTGAATGTTTGAAGTTAATTTTCAACAAACCATCACGGTTACGCGCCACAAAATATTCAAACGGATCCCACATCGCTTGTTTCACTAATTGTGTATCTGCACAGTTAGGGAACATGAGTGGTAACTCTTGTTTGTACATGAGCGTGCACGAAGGAATCGGCGTCAGGATGGCATAGCCTTCGCGCGCCAACTTCGCCAAATGAGGAATGTTGATCGCTTTTTTTTCTGCGACGCCTTCAAGATCACCCTGCTCT
>CAINAY010000148.1 GCA_903846425.1 uncultured Noviherbaspirillum sp. | reverse complement strand
TGCAAAAACACGGTAACGATCTGGATGTCGCGCAATCACATCCAGCGTTGATACGCCTATGGAGCCGGTCGCTCCAAGTACTGTTATCGATTGCATAGTTTTTATTTTTGTCTCAGGACTGCGTAGTCAACAACAAAACCAAAGGCATTACGGGTATCAATGCGTCAATTCTATCCAGTACACCGCCGTGCCCTGGCAGTAGCTGACTACTATCCTTCATTCCTGCACGACGCTTCATTAACGATTCAAATAAATCACCAATCACACTTGCTGCCACTAAAACGCTCATGATGATTATCCACAACGGCCATCCCCTTTGAAGTACTAGTTGAGCCGCAAAGGTATCGGACAATGCCGGTATAAAAACAGAAGCAGCAAAAAGTACCAGCACTGCAAGCCAACCGCCTATAGCGCCTTCCCATGTTTTGCCCGGTGAAATCTCGGGTGCTAATTTTCGCCGCCCAAATTTTCGTCCCGCAAAATAAGCACCGATATCCGCTACCCAAACGATCGCCATTGCTGATACCAGATACACAGGCGAATGTTCAAACACCGCTGCTATCGACACAAAGCAGCCTAGCAAAGCAATCATATATACAAACACAAACAGCAACCCACGCGCACCTTGCAGCGACGGAAGGCCTAACTTCAGCGCTGGAAAAAATCGTATCGCCCAGATCAGCGCACAGAGCATAGCCAGTGGCTTCCAGTTCCAACTAGGTCCGGATGCAAGTATCAGCAAGAAGATACCACCCATCACAGCCATTGGCAGTGGAGTTCGCACTTCGAATAGCCGAAGACTTTCCCAAACGGCCGCAGCAAAGAAAACTGCGAGAGTCACGCGAAAGGCCAGCAAAGATTCTGAACCGAGCACGACAGCTAGCAACGCTAGCAGCGCAATGGCAGTTAGCACTCTCTGGCGCAGCATCAGGAAGCCTTCCTGACCTCAATCAGCTGCGCGCTGGTACGCCCAAAGCGACGTTCGCGCTGTTGATAAGAAATGATAGCCTCATCCAATGACGCTGCATCGAAATCAGGCCAATAAGTTTCGGTGAAATACAACTCGGTGTAGGCCAACTGCCAGAGCAGGAAATTTGAAATGCGCTGTTCACCGCCGGTGCGTATAAATAAATCTGGCTCTGGCGCAAAAGCCATCGCAAGATGCGGCGCGATGTCTTGCTCAGTAAATTCGGAACCAACCGGCAAACTATCAGCGGCTTTGTTCATGGCCTGGAGCATGTCCCATCGACCGCCATAGTTTGCGCAGATGGTTAGATTTAAGGTGTCATTATCTTTGGTCTTTAGTTCAGCTTGAGCGATTTGATCCTGCAGTCGGGCATCGAAGCGGCTCAAATCACCGACCACGCGCAAGCGAATACCCGTGGCGAACATACGATTAACTTCGCGCTCAAGTGCAGTAGAAAACAAGCGCATTAATAACGACACTTCGTCGGCAGGACGGCGCCAATTTTCTGAACTAAACGCAAACAAAGTCAGGTACGAAATTTTGCGCGAGACGCAGGCTTTGACGATAGCGCGAACTGATTCAACACCCTTGGCATGACCCGCAACGCGAGGTAGATAACGCGATGTTGCCCAGCGTCCGTTACCGTCCATGATAATGGCGACATGCGACGGAATCAGCGTTGTATCTGGGATATTTTGAGTCGAACTCGCTTTGATCATCACTTAGCCCACGTCCGCAAAGTTTGGATAGTCTGCCGTGCGAAGACGGTCGCGAAATTGGTGATGTCATCCATCAAGGAATAGCGAGTTCTAATCAAGAGACTGTCTTTCTGAAAGTTAGCTACACAAAGGACGGTTAAACAGTCAGCACTTCTTTTTCTTTTTCTGCCACGAGCTTGTCGACTTCTGCGACAAATTTATCGGTCAGTTTTTGCACGTCGTCTTGAGCACGACGTTCATCGTCTTCTGAAATCGCTTTGTCTTTCAAGAGCTTCTTTAAGCCCTCGTTGGCATCACGGCGAATATTACGAATCGCGATCTTGGCATCTTCCGCTTCGTTCTTTACTAACTTCACCATCTCTTTGCGGCGCTCTTCGGTGAGTGCTGGAGTAGGAACACGAATCACATCACCTTGTGTCGAAGGATTCAAGCCAAGATCTGATTCGCGGATCGCTTTTTCGACGGTCGCGATCATCTTTTTTTCCCATGGCTGAACACCAATGGTGCGCGCATCGAGCAAGGTCACGTTAGCGACTTGATTAATATGCGTGGGAGTACCGTAGTAATCGACTTGAACATGATCCAACATGCCGACATGCGCCCGGCCTGTCCGTACTTTGGCGAGATCGTTCTTGAGGGTCTCGATCGACTTTTGCATTTTTTGATCGGTATTTTTTTTAACGTCGGCAACGCTCATGCTGCTCTCCTGTAATTCTTCAATTCAATCATTCAATGTTTCGATGATTCGATGTTTCGACAATTCAACCAGTTTACCAATGGCTATTCAAAATCTTAGAAACAAATAGCAAATAATTATTCTACAAATGCTGATGTAACTACTACTAACTTTTTTATACGTGAACTAATGTCCCTTCATCTTCTCCAAGTATCACACGCTTGAGCGCACCTGCTTTGGTGATAGAGAATACTCGGATGGGAAGCTTTTGGTCGCGGCATAGCGCAAATGCTGTCGCGTCCATCACTTGTAAACGCTTTGCAATCGCTTCGTCAAAGCTAATTTCGGTATAACGAGTTGCAGCAGCATCTTTTTTTGGATCAGAACTGTACACGCCGTCGACTTTGGTCGCCTTGAGAACGACCTCAGCACCAATTTCCGCACCTCTTAAAGCTGCCGCTGTGTCGGTAGTAAAAAATGGGTTACCGGTACCGGCGGCGAAAATCACAATCTTGCCTTCTTCAAGGTACTGGAGTGCCTTGGGCCGCACATAGGGTTCAACGACTTGTTCGATACCGATCGCTGACATCACGCGAGCGGTCATGCCACCCTGACGCATTGCGTCAGCTAATGCTAATGAATTCATGACCGTAGCAAGCATACCCATGTAATCGGCAGTCGCTCTATCCATGCCCTGAGCACCGGGGGCGACGCCACGAAAAATATTTCCGCCGCCGATAACAATCGCGAGCTCGACACCCATGGCGGCAATTTCAGAAACATCGGCCACCATACGCTCAATCGTGGCCCGATTGATACCGTAGGCATCGTCGCCCATCAGGGCTTCGCCGGAGAGTTTGAGAAGGACTCGCTTATAAGCGGGTGACGTCATAGTTAGTGCTCCCTGGTGATTCGGTTTATTACATAGCCTCGCCGAACAACAGCCTATATTTTAACTGTTGATCTTCAATTCACTTGATACGCGCTGCTACAGGCTAAAAAAACGGGCCTTGCGGCCCGTTTTAATCATTACGCTTGCTTGGCGGCGGCTACTTGCGCCGCTACCTCCGCAGCAAAGTCATCTTGCTTCTTCTCGATGCCTTCACCAACGATAAACATGACAAAGCTCTTCACGGACGTGTTCGCCGTTTTCAGCATCTGCAGAACTGTTTGCTTGTCATTCTTAACGAATGTCTGATCAAACAATGACACTTCTTTCAGATATTTTTGGACGGAGCCTTCAACCATTTTCGCGGCGATATCCGCTGGCTTGCCGGACTCTTCTGCTTTGAGCTTGGCGACTGAACGCTCTTTCTCGATTAATTCTGAAGGAACTTGATCTGAAGACAAAGCGACTGGCTTCATAGCAGCAATATGCATAGCTACGTCTTTACCGACTTGTTCGTCAGAGCCTTCAAACTCAACCATCACGCCTATGCGTGTACCGTGCAAATAGGAAGTCAATTTACCCGATGTTTGAAAACGCTTGAAACGACGAATCGACAGGTTTTCGCCAATACGACCGATCAACTCAGTACGGACATCTTCAACCGTCTTGCCATACAAACCCAATGCTGACAATGCTGCCACGTCGGCAGGGCTATGTTCAGTCACGAGTTTAGCGATATCGGAGGTGAATTTAAGGAAGTCATCGTTCTTGGAAACGAAGTCGGTTTCGCAATTAATTTCAACCAGAGCGCCGACACCGCCAGCGATGTACGAAGCCACCACACCCTCAGCGGTGACACGTGAAGCTGCTTTCGATGCCTTGCTACCCAATTTAACGCGCAGAATTTCTTCCGCACGCTCAATATCACCTTCCGCTTCTGTCAGTGCTTTTTTGCATTCCATCATGGGGGCATCTGTTTTGGCGCG
>CAINAY010000147.1 GCA_903846425.1 uncultured Noviherbaspirillum sp. | reverse complement strand
TGTCCTTTATCGTAGTGTTTGTATTGGTCGTTACGCGGTATGGTGTGATTCTCTGGTACATCATTGGCATTAATGAATAAATGAAAATGACCGGTGCCGGGTGTTTCAGTGTTGGACTTTGCGAGTGTTTTCCCATCGACTGAAAATTTAGCCGTGAATGTCGATGTCACTGTGTCGCCATCTTTAGGTTGAATGAAATCGACACCTTCGGCAAAAGCGAGGCCGCTCAACAGCACTGCAAGTACACCGACTGCTAATCTTATTGTTTTCATCATGTCCCCTTTTAGTGTGAAAAACACAAGTTGGAATCACTATTCTAAATGAACTGAATCGCAGCGCAGATATTCATCACTCAGCCCCGTTTCGCTAAGGATCACTAGCACCCGCTATCTAGCGCGCCATCCATGTTTTCCAGCCGGCTTCAGCCAAGGTTTCATAGTCACTTCTGACAGCAGCTGGAATAAGTTTAGGGATTATGGGGACATACGTATAGTTGTCACCTTGGATCTTATATCCCTCAGCCCACGCACCACAAAGAACGACTTCTTCTTTAAGTGTTGCTGGTCGGCTGCTGTAGGTTGCTGTAAATTCTTGGAGAACTAATTTTCGACGTTCAATTCCATCATCACGACTAGCATTTCCAGTACGTTCTTTTTTTTCTGTGACATACAGATTTTCGAATACGCTAACAAAGTGCTGAAAGACAGCAGCAGACGCTGTATTGTCTTTATGCGTTTCACTCAACATAAAAAAAATCGCAGAACAGCGTCCGGCTTGCATTTCAACGCGTGATTCTTGAGCGATGACCTGATGACATACACAGGTCAATGCGATCAGTGATAATAGCGAATGGTATCTGGCCGTTAGTTTCATAACATTCTCCACTCAGATTACGGTAGCTATTGTAGCGTTGTGCTAGCAGTCAAAAGTATTAGCTCCAGCATAGTATAGTTATGACAGTTAATAGCAACAGATCTAGTTTACTTTTGCATTAAATTATTAGCCTTAACAAGCTCAGAGTACTTCTGAATTTTCCTAACAACCTATTTTAGACATGACTACGCCCAGCTGGCAGGCCCGATTAGCAAGTTTCATTATTCGTCGACGCATCAAGCCACGTTTGCGCGATATGTCTAATGTTTACTACTTACGAAAAGTATTCGCGCAACCGTTGCCAGTACCTCGGGGAGGTCAGTTTACGTCAGCCTCGGTGGCAGGTGTCAGTGGTGAGTGGGTGACTGCAAAAAGTAAAAATACCTCGCTGGGTACATTGCTGTATTTACATGGGGGTGGATTTATTGGCTGCTCACCCGTCACGCATCGGTCCATTACTGTTGCGTTGGCATTAAAAGGCTGGCGTGTGTTTGTTCCCGATTATCGTCTCGCTCCCGAACATCCTTTTCCGGCAGCGATAGACGATGCCGTCGCCGTGTGGCGCGAACTGTCGCAAACAATAACTGATCAACGTCTGGTTGTCGCAGGCGATAGTGCAGGTGGTAATTTGTCATTAGCGCTGATGCTGCATGAAAAATCAGCAGGTCGTCGTTTGCCTGATGCAGCAGCATTGTTTTCTCCGGGGACTGATATGACTGGCCAAAGTCCTTCACTGCAAACCAATACTGATCGCGATGCCATGTTTAATGGCACAGAGTTGGAAAAAATAACAAAAGCGTATTTGCAGGGACATGATCCTACGGACGCGTTAGCTTCCCCGTTAATGGGTGATCTGGCAGGTCTGCCACCGCTACTCGTGCATGTGGGTGCAGACGAAATTTTACGAGACGATAGTTTACGTTTAGCAGAAAAAGCGATTGCGCAGGGTGTATATGTGAGAGCGCAGGCCTGGCCCGGTGTATCGCATGTGTGGCAATTACTTTGGCAGCTGCCCGAGGCAAAACAATCAGTACAGCAAGCGTCTGATTTTTTGCGTGATGCGCGCGTGCTATCAGATCAACAGCCGGAAGATATCGATGTGGTGATAGTTGGTGCAGGTCTATCAGGCATAGGTGCGGCTTCTATTTTGCAACAACAGTGTCCGCAACAATCTTTAGCGATACTAGAGAGTCGTAGCGTGATGGGTGGAACATGGGATTTATTTCGTTATCCCGGCATACGCTCTGATTCGGATATGCACACCATGGGATATCGTTTTCGACCCTGGAGCGATACTGCAGCGATTGCAGAAGGTTCGGCCATACTGGATTATGTGAATGACACAGCGAATGAGCGCGGCTTAAATTATCTGATTCGTTATCAGCATCGAGTTATAGAAGCTAACTGGTCAACGCCGGATGCGCGCTGGATATTGAAACTCGATGTTGGCGAAAAACGCGAACGTAAAATCATACGCTGCAAGCTACTCCACATGTGCTGCGGCTACTATCGTTACGATAAAGCATATCGACCTGAGTTTAACGATGAGTCAGCGTTTAAAGGGGTGATTGTTCATCCACAGTTCTGGCCAGCTGATTTGGATTTTTCCAATAAACATATTGTTGTGATCGGTAGTGGTGCCACGGCTGTCACACTGGTACCCGAGCTTGCACGTACCGCGGCTCACGTCACCATGCTTCAGCGATCGCCTACCTATGTGATTTCATTACCATCTCACGACAAAATAGGGCGATGGTTGAAATCATGGTTGCCAGCTATGTGGGCTTATCGATTAGTGCGGTTAAAAAATATCGCTACCAATATGCTGTTCTTTAAATTATCAAAGCGCTGGCCCAAGGCCATCAAGGCACACTTAGTTGGGTTGGCGGCACGACAGCTAGGCTCAGAAAAATTAGCGAAACATTTTTCGCCCAGTTATCGCCCCTGGGATCAACGACTCTGCGTCATTCCGGACGGTGATTTATTCAAAGCAGTGCGAGGTGGAAGCGCGTCGGTTATCACGGATAAAATTGATCGCTTTGTATCGAATGGTGTGCGTCTTGAATCGGGCCAAGAACTGAACGCAGACATCATAGTGACAGCTACAGGGCTTGAACTCAGCTTAATGGGGGGTATTGAACTGTACGTTGATGGAAAAAAGATCGATGCATCAGAAACCATGGCCTATAAAGGCATGATGTTTAGCGGTGTGCCGAATCTGATTTATACCTTTGGCTATACCAATGCATCATGGACGCTGAAAGCAGATCTGACGGCGGAATATCTCTGTCGATTAATTCACTATATGCATAAACATACGCTAGATATCGCGATTCCTCAACCTGACTCGGCGGTTAAGCCTCGCTCTTTTTTGGATTTCACATCAGGCTATGTGCAGCGAGCGGCTCAGCAATTACCCAAACAAGGTGATAAAAAACCGTGGAGGCTGTATCAGAATTATCTATTAGATTTATTAACGATACGTTATTCACGAATTGATGACGGGGTCTTGTTGCTTAGTCGTGTCAACCATGATCGCGACTCGCTGAAACGTTCGTGATAATCTATAACTTAATTCGGCTGTATTTAAAAAACTTATCTTGTAACGCCCACAACAACAACTAAGGGGCACACCATGGCATTTTTTTCAGGTTTTAAAAAACATCGTATTCGTACCAGTGGCGCTACCATCAACGCTGTTAGCGCAGGGAGTGGTGAACCTGTCTTACTTTTGCACGGCTATCCGCAAACCATGGCGTGCTGGCATGAGTTAGCACCTGAACTGGCTAGAAAATACAGCGTGGTGTGCGCTGATTTGCGTGGCTATGGCGGCTCGTCCAAACCTAAGGGATTGCCGGACCATAGCAATTACTCCAAACGCGCAATGGCACTCGATATGGTCGAGTTAATGAGTGCACTGGGTCATGAAAAATTTCACTTAGTAGGGCATGACCGCGGTGGTCGTGTAGCGCATCGATTGGCGCGTGATCATGGCAAGCGTGTACAGACACTGACGGTACTGGATATTTCTCCCACACTGAAAATGTTTGAGAATACGAACTTAGCTTTTGCCACGGCCTACTATCACTGGTTTCAAATGTTGCAGCCAGCTCCCTTGCCCGAGAAAATGTTGCAGGGCATCGTGCCCTTCAATATTTTGGGTCGAGTAGGTCGTTCGGAAGTAGATTTATCTGCGTTTAACAAAGCCGCTGTTCGTGAATATGTGAACGCGTTTAAAGACCCCAAAGCCATACATGCTAGCTGCGAAGATTATCGTGCCGCTGGTACGATCGATCTGGTGCATGATCGTCGTGATTTGCATAAAAAAATACGCATGCCCGTCATGGCACTGTGGGGTAAGCGCGGCGTGATTCATAAAATGTTTAATTGCTTAGAAGATTGGCGTGAAGTAGCTGAGAATGTGAGTGGCCGCGCTATCGATTGCGGGCATTTCATTCCTGAAGAAGCGCCAGCTAAAACCCTGTCTGAGATTCGACGTTTCCTCCGTAGCCACCCGATGTAATGCAGACAATGGCTGTGATTATCCTTAATGATTTGTAGCGGACTGATTATGAAATCAAAACACGCCTCTTGTTTTTTAATGCAATGTACTTGGGTAGGTTTTTTTGCTGGTCTTTTTGCAATCACGCCAGCGCAATCGGCAACCACTCCCATCGTCATTAAATTTAGTCATGTAGCTGCCATAGGCACGCCTAAAAGTCGTGCGGTTGAGCGTTTCAAGCAATTAGTTGAGGCAAGCACCGAGGGTGCAGTGCGGGTCGATGTTTATCCCAATAGCACGCTCTACAAAGATAAAGAAGAACTCGAAGCTTTGCAAATGGGTGCTGTACAGATGCTGGCGCCGACCTTGTCAAAATTTGGTTCTTTGGGCATTAAGGAATTTGAACTTTTTGATTTGCCATTTTTGTTTGCTGATCATGCTGCTGTTGATCATGTGCTTGGGGGTCCGATAGGCAGACAGTTATTTGCGGGTCTAGAGAGCAAGGGTATCAAGGGACTCGCTTACTGGGACAACGGATTCAAAATGATGTCGGCTAATAAGCCCATTCATGTGCCGGCCGATATGCGGGGTTTAAAGATACGTATTCAAGGCTCAAAAGTGATTGATGAGCAGATGCGCACTTTGGGAGCCAACCCCCAAGTCATGTCATTTTCTGAAATGACTCAGGCCTTGCAATCGGGTGTGGTGGATGGCGCTGAAAATCCGCCACTGAATTTTTATTCACAAAAAGTCTACGAGGTACAAAAGCATCTCACGCTAACCAATCATGGGTATATGGGTTTTGCTGTGATCGTGAATAAAAAATTCTGGGATGGACTGCCGCCGGATCTACGAAAAAAACTCGATGCGGCTTTGGCGGATGCTACGCGGTTTAATAATTCAAACTCTCAGCGCGAGAGCGCTGAGGCTTTGGACGCTATCCGCAAGACAGGCATGACGACGATCTACAAGCCCACTAGCCAAGAGATGAATCAGTGGCGACAGGTGCTACTACCCGTGCATAAGAAAATGGAAGACCGCATCGGCAAAGGCTTGCTGGATGCGGCCTACAAAGATCTAGGGCAGAAACGGTAAGCTTCTAGCCCCTGCTGTCAAACTGAAAACGTTCTCAATTTGACGAGTGATCTGAGCCTTGGGATGGGGTGTGATCAGCGGAATGATCCGAAGAATGATCGTCTGAATGATTTGCTTTGGCTTGCTCGATCTCTTTGATTTTGGCTTCCAGCTCATCTTGATCCGATGTAAAGGACTGAATCAAGTTTTGGTAGGCCGCTCGGGTTTCCATTTCAGCGGCGACTGTCTCACCAACTGGCGTGGGTTTCTGTTCACGTTTCGCTTTTTTTGACATAAACAACCTCAATTATCATTGAAATAATTATCGGGAATCTGTTTAGCACCACAGCCTTAACCTTACCATGACGCTAGCTGCAGGCCTGAGATGATCACCACCCACCTGGATACTTTATTTCGGTGTTGGCTGGCGATCGGATGGGATGATATCAGGCTTCAGTACAATCTACGTTTTGATTGGCGATCGGCTTTATGCTCGCGACAATCAGTTTGTTTTTCCATCGTTTTTTTTCACACACACTATGCCAACTGATTCACTGTCCGAGTTTAAGCAACTGCAGCGCGAAATGTGGTCGTCCTTTGCGCCTTCGGCGATTTTCACCACCCCTGTTGCATCAAATCTGGTTGCTTTTGCCGGCATACGCGCGGGTCAGCATGTTTTGGATGTCGGGACGGGTACGGGCGTTGCAGCCATTACGGCGGCACGAGTAGGAGCCGAGGTCTGTGCGCTTGATTTAACCCCAGAATTACTTGAGCAAGCCAAGCAAGACGCGGCGATCGCCGATCAACCGGGTATTCAATGGATAGAGGGTGATGCAGAAAATCTCCCTTATCCCGACAATAGCTTTGATGTCGTTATCAGTCAGTTTGGCCATATGTTTGCCCCCCGCGCTGATGTGGTTGTGCGTGAAGTTCATCGAGTACTCAAGCCGGGCGGTTTATTTGCTTTTGCCAGCTGGCCACCTGAACACCTGATGGGTCGTGTATTTGCCTTGGTTGACACCTTTGTAATCACTCCCACTGCGCCTGAATCTGCACCTCAGCTTTGGGGTGATACTCATGTGATTACACAACGCTTAGCGAATTTTTTTGAGGCACCATTTTTTGAGCGCGGCGTTATGCTCACACCGGCGCTCAGCAAGTCGCATCGCCGTTTAGCGTTTGAGCGTTCCTTTGGTCCCATGCGTCAGGCGCTGCAAGACTTAGCAGCGACGCCTGAAAAAATTCAAACATTGCGTAAACAGATGGATGACTTGATAGAACCTTACTGCCTGAATAATCAATGTCATCAAAGCTATCTGATGTCTCGAAGTCGCGTCATCAAGTAATGAGTAAAGATTAATTTATACGATCGAGAGGTCAAATATGCAGCATGAGCCTACGCATAGCACAGCGCATCACGAGACTAAGGAAGGTAATGATTCACTGACTACGTCATCACAGACATCGAATCAGATTGAAAATCCTGAGAAAGAATTACTCGAGCGCTTTCGCGAATCGCGTCAGAACATACTGATTCAGGTTTATTTTTATGGTGGGATTACTGTACTCGCGTTGTGTGCGGCGATTTTCTTGATGATGTATCTCGCCTGAATTGAAAGCGAGACGGGCAGACCCCATGGCATGGTAAAACTTATTTAGGCGGGTACTCTGGACAAACGCTGTCTAGTACAGCTTCGTTAATTTTCCCCGTTCCTATTTTTACCCAATCGCCTATCGTTTTAAATTCTCGCACTACAGCACCCTTACCATCGGTTTCGGCATAGCTGGTCATGGAGTGAGTTCGCATCCGTTCAGCTCGGCAATCATATTCATCAACCGCAATGACAGAAGCGACGCCATCATCGGTTCGCTGTCGCATATTCAGTAGCACCCTAACCGTCATACGATCGCGTTTGGTAGCGATCGATTCAGAATCGACATACACCACAAACGGATCAGGCACGCTGCTGTTGGGTTCAACCAGCAACCACTCTGCATGAGTATCTGGTACCGGTAGCAGACAAAAAAGGATTATCGCAAAAGACAGCGATGAAAATTCTCTTTGGTGCACAACGAACGGCAAGGGGCGTGACGATTCCATGGCATCACCTCGGATTTTATAACGAAAGCTTACGCGGTTTTTCCTTGCAATTGGTGCAATACGCTGATGCTTTTTGTCGCTGTTAGCGTGGGCTGAACAGGTTTAGTCGCTACATTCGACTTGGCTGGTACACATCCAGAATCCACATTCAGTGACGATATGCTTGGCTTGCTTATTTCGCGCCGCGCAGTAGCGTTTGACTTGCTCCCATCCAGTACCAGAAAAATTAAAGGTGCTGTAGTTGTAAGACAAGCTGTTTGGATTCGAGCTTGCTTTTAAACTTGAGCAAGCCGTCATGGTCGCCAGCATAGCCACACCGAATAAGCAAACCAACATTTGCTTATGAGCGAGCGTCTGTCGAATGATCATAGTTCGTCTGGCGGAAAAAGGCTTGCTAGTGACGGTCCGGTTTGCACTGTATACAAAAAAGCCAGGAGGCAAGGGCGCCTACATCAGGGAAGCATAGTTCCCATAGCGCTGATTGTGTCTTTGCGCGATCACATCCAAGACGATTTCACTTAGCGATAAGTTGTCTGGACTGTCGCTCATGCACTGCTCTACGGCATTTCTAAAGTCTTGCATGAATTGGAATTTATCTTTTGTTTTTAGATACATTTCGTAGATCGAATATTCAGACGGCTCATCAAGACCGTGAAAATTTAAGCCTTCGGCGTAAATAGTCTGAAGTATCAGCTCGATCAGTTCGAGTTTGGACTCATCCATAAAGCGGAAATGCACCAAGCCCTCAATCAGTACTTTCAGGCGATTAAAGTCGTGTTCCGTCTCAGTCCATTGTTGGGTGCTTTTACCCATAGTCCTCCTCCATTTGAGGAGTTAATTAATAGTTACGTGTTTTCCGACAAAACAGCGCTTGTAATACAGACCATAGTCGAGTTCTGTTGGAAAAGACAGCAATTCATACTTTGGGACTAAAAAATGACTTGTGAGTACCATCAAGAAATATGTTGGACTGCACAAAAATATCTTGACTTGTGGTTACGCCCCTCTAAAATGACCACTGTTGCGACGCACCATGTTTTGCAACTTAGTCGCACTATCTACCACCTACTATCTAATATCAAATAAGTAAGCAAGGAGAATTGCCGTGAATCCTGCAGTCAATCAGCTTTCCCAAGCAACCAAGACATCCATGGAAGTTCAACTTCACGCTATGACAGAGCTGGCTGAAAAAGCGCTTCAAGGCGTCTCTGAACTTGTCGAACTCAACATGGCAACAGCCAAAGCATCATTCGAAGAGACATCTGCCGTTGTTCAACAGATGCTCACTGCAGCCGATGCGCAAGAAGCGTTTCATCTAGTGCAAGCACAAGCCCAGCCTAGCGCAGAAAAAGCAGCGTCGTATGGCCGTCACTTGGCATCGATCGCTAGCCGTACTCAAGGTGAAATCACTAAGACGACACAAGAGCGCGTGTCTGACACGACGCGTCATGTGAATGGTCTGATTGAAGAGTTGACCAAGACAGCACCGGCTGGTTCAGAGCCGTTCGTTAGTGCCTGGAAAGCAGGTTTCGCAAGCTACAACTCAGCGTACGAGCAGTTTGTTAAAGTTAGCCAGAGTACTTTTGATAATTTCCAAGAGCAGATGCACACAGCTGGCAATCAGTTTGCAAGCAGCGCAACGAAGGCTACCAAGTCGAAGAAATCCGCTGCCTGATACTCTCAGCGCAAGCTAAAAAGAGCTGCTCCGTCAGCTCTTTTTTTATGTTTTTTTTATGCTTTTTTATGTGGCAATGCAGTGGGTCAATTATGTTTTGAAAATTAAAACAAACGCATAATCGACAAAGATTTTGAATTAAACGTCAAAAGATATCAGTTGCGGACGCTAAATTATCCCGGCAACATCCGTTTTATTCGTTGCTTTTGTTAAGGGAAAACCATGTCTGCGCATGACAAACCACTGCATCAAAAATCTCAGAGCTTGCTGACCGAACGTACTTCTATTTATGAGCCTGAGCAAGCCGATAGAATTTTTCCACGCATTCCGCAATTTAGTTCACACGCTGAGCATAGGGCGTATCTAAAACAGCGCTTAGTCGCCGCTTGCCGCGCGTTTGCCTTGCACAATCTCGATTATGGTTTTGCGGGGCATCTGACCGTGCGAGATCCTGAGCATCCGCATCTGTATTGGACTAATCCCATGTGCGTGCATTTCTCGCGAGTTAAGGTCTCCAATCTGATACTGGCCGATCACGAAGGTAACGTGGTTGAAGGTGACTACGCAATTAATCGTGCGGGCTATGTACTACATGCAGCAGTGCATGAAGCACATCCTGATATCGTCGCTATGTGTCACGCTCACACCGAATATGGCACGGCGTTCGCATCGATGGGTCGCCCGTTACACCCTATCAGTCAAGATGCATGCGCCTTTTATGAAGACCATGTCGTGATTCGTGAAGAAGCAGGGCAGGTTGCAGTGGAAACCAGTGCAGGGAACAGCATCGCGCCCTTGTTTGCAGGTGTTAGAGCGGCCATTCATCAAAATCATGGCTTGCTGACTGTTAGTC
>CAINAY010000146.1 GCA_903846425.1 uncultured Noviherbaspirillum sp. | reverse complement strand
TCTTTCCAGTAAGGACCGTGTGGGCCAGGAGCCATACGCCATTTTGGTGAACCATCCGCATTGTTCACAGCAGGAGCCTTGCTCATACCAGCAGTAAATGCGGTGTACCAGAAGATCTGCTGAGCGATCTGACCTTGGCCGGGTACAGGACCCGCTTCGGAGAACGTCATACCCATCGCTTCTTTAGGTGAATACAACTTCATCCAGTCGATGTACTTCGTCAAAGCGTAGACAGCGGCAGGTGAGTTAGTCGCACCACCACGAGATACAGATGCGCCCACAGGTGTGCACTTGTCAGCTGCAACACGAATGCCCCATTCATCAACAGGCAAACCGTTAGGAATACCTTTGTCGGCGGTACCTGCCATCGACAACCAAGCATCGGTAAAGCGCCAGCCCAGTGATGGATCTTTTTTGCCGTAGTCCATGTGACCAAAGACTTTTTTGCCATCGAGTTCTTTCACGTCGTTCGTGAAGAAGTTAGCGATATCTTCATACGCGGACCAGTTTTGTGGAACGCCCAGATCGTAGCCATATTTTGCTTTGAACTTGTCTTGCAAGTCTTTGCGAGCAAACCAGTCAGCGCGGAACCAGTACAGGTTGGCGAACTGTTGATCAGGCAATTGATAGATCTTCTTATCAGGACCGGTAACGAAGCTAATACCGATGAAATCCTTCAAGTCCAAACCAGGGTTGGTAAATTCTTTACCAGCACCCGCCATGAAATCGGACAAAGGAATCACAGCGCCGTAACGGAAGTGAGTACCGATCAAATCGGAATCAGAAATCCAGCCGTCGTAGATGCTCTTACCGGACTGCATTGATGTTTGCAGCTTCTCGACCACGTCACCTTCTTGGATCAAGTCGTGTTTGACTTTGATGCCGGTGATTTCTTCAAAGGCCTTAGCCATCACCTTGGACTCATAAACGTGTGTGTCGATAGTCTCGGACACCACGTTAATTTCTTTTACGCCCTTGGCTTTGAGCTTTTCAGCGGCGTCGATAAACCACTTCATTTCATCGAGCTGCTGTTTGCGGCTTAACGTCGATGGTTGGAACTCTTTGTCCACCCATTTCTCTGCGGCTTTCATGTCAGCCCAGGACGCGCCTGAGGCTAGCATTGCTGCGATCGCAATAGCACTAAGTTTAAGTTTCATCTTGTCTCCTCTTCGCACCTTCCCGGACAGAACAACCGACACCGGTGGGAAGAAACCCGGTGCCAGCATGAGTCGAGGCTGACTCAAAACTATTCGCTTGCTAACCCCAACGCATCATCACTAACAACACAACAAAACCTAAAAGTGCCGCGACCCACTGCGTTAAATCAGTGAGCCCAGCCCAAGCCAGATTCACGTACGCAGCCGACAACAAGCCGATAAATAATCGATCACCACGTGTGGTGGAGATAGGTAAAAAACCTTTGCGCTCAATACTGGGTGAGCGCAACTGCCAGATCGTCATGCCTATCAACATCAACACCACACAAATAAAAAACACAGCGACTTCTAAGGTCCAAGCCATCCATGAAAAGGCGTTACCCATATCACACCCTCCCCATAGCAAAACCTTTGGCGATGTAATGCCGCACAAACCAAATCACTAAGGCACCCGGCACAATCGTCAGCGTACCGGCCGCAGCGAGTACACCCCAATCCATACCTGCTGCTGAAACAGTACGGGTCATCGTTGCAGCGATAGGCTTAGCATTTACTGACGTTAAGGTGCGCGCCAAAAGAAGTTCAACCCAGCTAAACATGAAACAGAAAAACGCCGTTACACCAATGCCTGATTTAATTAAAGGCAAAAAGATTTTTGCGAAAAATGTGGGGAAACTGTAGCCATCAATGTAGGCAGTCTCATCAATCTCTTTCGGTATACCCGACATGAAGCCTTCCAAAATCCATACCGCCAGTGGCACATTGAACAGCAAGTGCGCTAACGCCACCGCGATATGCGTATCCATCATGCCAAAGGTGGAATACAGCTGGAAGAAGGGCAGTAGAAAAACAGCCGGTGGCGTCATGCGGTTAGTGAGCAACCAAAAGAACAAATGCTTGTCGCCTAAAAACGAATAGCGCGAAAACGCATACGCAGCGGGCAGGGCGAGTAGCACCGACATCACCATGTTCATCGCTACGTAAATAATCGAATTAATGTAGCCGCCGTACCATGCTTCATCCGTAAAGATGGTGCGGTAATTATCAAAGGTTAGATGCGTTGGCCAGAGAGTCATCACGCCGACGATTTCTTCATTCGTCTTGAGCGACATGTTCAACATCCAATAGATCGGCAATAGCGATAACGCTAAAAAAGCGACCAAGAAAATGCGTGAGAAATTTTGTCGGATCATGTTTTGTCTCCCGTGCCCACACGCTGCATCCAGTTGTAGAGCACAAACGAAAACAGCAAGATGATCAAGAAATAAATCAGCGAGAACGCCGCTGCCGGACCCAGATCAAATTGACCCACTGCTTTTTGTGTCAGGTATTGCGAAAGGAAAGTCGTTGCATTACCGGGGCCACCGCCAGTCAGCACAAACGGCTCGGTGTAAATCATGAAGCTATCCATGAAACGTAGCAGTACCGCAATCATCAACACATTGCGCATTTTTGGCAGCTGAATAAAACGGAATACCGCAAAGCGCGATGCGCCATCAATTTTTGCCGCTTGATAGTAGGCGTCGGGTATCGCGCGCAAACCCGCGTAGCACAGCAACACCACTAACGGTGTCCAATGCCACACATCCATTAGCAGCACCGTTAACCAGGCGTCCCATGAATCACCGGTGTAGTTGTACGAAATGCCCGCATCATTAATCAGTTTGCCCATCAAGCCGATATCGCCACGACCAAAAATTTGCCAGATCGTGCCGACCACGTTCCATGGAATCAGCAAAGGCAAAGCGACGAGTACAAGCGATAATGAAGCGCGCCAACCTTGAGCCGGCATCGCAAGAGCCACGCCTATGCCTAATGGGATTTCTATCGAGAGCACCGCTAAAGAAAACCATAGCTGACGTGCTAACGCGCCATGCAAATCTTCATCGCGCATCACTTCTCTAAACCATTCCATGCCGACGAACACGGATTGATCAGGCCCAAGTATGTCTTGTACCGAGTAATTCACCACGGTCATCAATGGCACGATCGCAGAAAAAGCGACCGACAGAATCACCGGCAACACGAACCACCAGGCTTTATTGTTGTAGGTTTTCATGCGACGCGTCTCTCATTGACGTAATACAAAATGCGCTCGTCTGGTAGACGCACGC
>CAINAY010000145.1 GCA_903846425.1 uncultured Noviherbaspirillum sp. | reverse complement strand
TCCGCCAGAAGAGACGGAACGTGCTATCAAGGCTGTTAGACAGCGCGGTGCCAAACTGTTTTGGCTGCATCCGAATAAGGAAGTACCTAGTTCACAGGCTATGCAGAGAAGTCGTCATTTAATCAGTGGTTTCATGGCAGTCAATACGTTGCAGAGTCTGGATAATCTGGTTAATTTAAATTAACAAAAAATCTGCCTGAATAAATATCGAGGGAGTAGTCGATGGGTTGTTTATTGAAACAAGGCGGCGGTTTGTATGAACGTCTAAGGGTAGGCGCTGTGTTGTTAGCCGCAGGCGAGGGGTCGCGTCTGGGTAGTGTCCCTAAATGTTTGCTTCGCCTACAAGGCGTGCCACTGATTAACCGGCATTTGATTGCTTTGAGTGGCGGTGGTATTGATGAGGTAGTCGTTGTCACGGGCTACCACCACAGCGAAATAGAACCAGCAGTCGAAACTTTTCCAGTCACTGTCGTGCGCAATCCGAACCCCGAAGCTGGTCAGCAATCCTCAGTCAGACTGGGACTGCAAGCCCTAGGTAGTAAATTTGATGTTGTGTTGGTTGTTTTGGCTGATCAGCCGCTACTCGGCAGTGCCGAATTGACAGAGCTTATTTCTGCCTATAAGAAGCGACCGCCAGAAACTTCGATTGTGTATCCCGAGGTATGTGGACAGCGAGGAAATCCCGTTGTGTTTTCCGGTGAAATTATTCAAGAGCTTCTGGCTACTGATCAGAAAATTGGTTGCCGCAGATTTATTGATGATCATCCCGATTTAGTACATAAGCATGTCACGGACAACGATCGCTTCATACTTGACATAGATACGCCCGAGGATCTGACAGCCTTTGAAAAAAGAACCGGCTGGAAACTGACTATGCCTCTCTGTACAGAAAGCTGATGCAATCACTCTGGCCCATACCATTAGATGTGCAGCGTTGCCCAGACGCTCCAGTGATCAACCCAGTTCTTGCGAGAGCGTTTACTGGTATGCGAGCAATGCAAGATTCAAACAAGTTAGAAAATTTTTATTCGAGTTCTGATGACCTGATAAGCCGCATTGAATTACCTGAATTTTCTATGCTCTTAAAATTCATTGCCGGCTCAGTGCAAAATCTCTCTAAGCATGCAAATAAGCATGCATGGCCAGCAGGTAAATTATCGATGGATTTACAGTTTGTTGGATGCTGGTTTCAGATTCAAAATGGTCAAGCATTTCATGACGTACATACTCACGGTAATTGCTCGTGGTCGGGTGTGTATTACATTCAAATAGATGCAGCCGAACGACGACATCAGCATCCTACTTTGGGTGAATTAAATGGTGTAACCCGATTTTACGGTCCTTATACTCAGTTCCAAGCGGGAGCATATATGGATATGGGTAATTCTTATTTGCAGAACAGTAGTATTGATATTCAACCGGAAGAAGGAATGCTAGTTATCTTCCCATCGTATTTGCCGCATAAAGCAATGGCATATGAAGGGGATAAAAATCGAATCATTCTGTCGTTTAATGTACAGATAAATTCCCAATCAGGAAATCAGATTCATACTTATGCTGGATTGTGATAAAGCGATAGTATGTACTTCATTCAAAGCTCAGGGATCTAGGTAAATCAAGATAATTTAAATCACAATAGTAAATAGGTGGTAATTAATATGTCAAGTTCCCAAGCTCTAATCCGTTATACCTACTTGAGCAAGCCGAATGCCGATGCAAAGATGTCTGCATCGATTACTACGCAAGTGCCAGGCAAGTCTGATTCCAGCGTACTTAAATTTCTACGGGGTAAGTATCCCGACAAGCGTCAGATAGAGGTTACAGAGGTGATTTGGAAGTAGGTATATGGTTAAAATCTCAGCGTCTCAGTAATTATATTCTAATTATTTTCAACTTCGCTGGCTTTAAACTGACCGCAAATCAATGAATTAGTTATTATTCTGTAGACTAATTTGCATTTCAAGCTGCACTAAGTTATCAACCCCGTTGAATTAACCAACGGGGTTTTTTAGTGTCATAAAAATTATCGTGCTGAGAAAAAAATGAAATAACTTATTTAATATTTATAATATACACTTTCACAGCGTTCGAACCCTTATTGGTTATTGAGTAAGCTGCTTGATCTTCAGGTTTGTCTAAGTAAAGTGTTTGGCCTGTCTTGAGTGAGACTGACCTTGTTTTTCCATCTTCGTATTTGCGCTCAAGTAAACCACCTCTAACTACATAGCCGGCTCTTGCTCCGGGTCTTGCTACTGAAGGCATTACGGCTCCGG
>CAINAY010000144.1 GCA_903846425.1 uncultured Noviherbaspirillum sp. | reverse complement strand
CTGTTTTGCTATAGAATTCGGCCATGTCTGCCCTGTCCCTAGCCCCGCGCGCGCTGTACGAAGAAGTCGCTGAACTGCTACGTCAGCGCATTTTTGCGCGCGAACTAGCGCCCGGCAGCTGGATTGACGAAATGCGCTTGGCAGAGGAATACGGCATTAGCCGAACCCCTTTGCGTGAAGCGCTCAAAGTGTTAGCCACCGAAGGTTTGGTAACGATGAAGATGCGCCGTGGCGCTTATGTCACCGAGGTCAATGACAAAGACCAACACGACGTCTACCACCTGCTGTCTTTATTAGAGTCTGACGCGGCAGGTGTGGTGGCAGTCCAAGCGAGCGATGCTGAGTTGGCTGAACTCAACAGCATTCACCAAGAGTTGGTGGCGGCTGTTGTTAATACCGATAAGTTTTTCGCGATCAACGAACGCTTTCATATGCGCTTGCTCGAGATCGCCAACAACCGTTGGCGCGACCAAATGGTGGCGGACTTACGCAAGGTGATGAAACTCAATCGCCATAACTCGCTGCTGAAAAGCGGGCGAATTGAGGAGTCATTGCGGGAGCACCAGGCTTTGCTCGATGCGTTGCTTGCGCGCGATGTCACTGCAAGCGTGACAAGGATGCAGGCTCATTTTGCTAATGGCTTGGAAGCTGCGAGCTAAAGCCTCGGCTAATTATTGAAGCCAATATTTGTTGCTAACTCTCCACCAGCGCGTATCGCCACAGCGCAGTATTTAAATTCTGGAATTTTGCCAACTGGGTCCAGCGCAGGATTCGTCATCAGATTCGCCGCAGCTTCGTAATACGCAAAAGGCATAAAAACTGCACCTTGCGGCGTTCCGTCATCGCGTCGTACGTGCAAAGTAACTTGCCCTCTACGTGATGCGACAGTGATCACGTCGCCCGCGTGCAAGTTCAACTTTTCAAGATCAGCACCGCACATCGAAGCACTCGCCTTGGGCTCTATGGCATCTAACACGCTTGCGCGACGTGTCATGCTTCCGGTGTGCCAATGTTCTAGTTGACGTCCAGTGATCAAAACGAACGGATAGTCACTATCAGGGCGCTCGTTGGCAGGGATGATGTCGGCAGGCACCAAATGCACACGTCCATCATCCGTGTCGAAATGCTTGGTAAAGACGATCGGTTCACCTGGGTCATCTTCCGTGAGACATGGGTAGGTCACACTAGACTCGCGCTGCAAACGCTCCCATGTAATACCGCTAATAGTGGCATGCATGGCTTGGCGCATTTCTTCATACACCGCTGCCACACCGCAATGCTCGCCCGGGTAATTCCAATCCAACCCCATGCCTTTGGCAATTTGTTGAATGATCCAAAGGTCTGGTTTTGCTTGGCCTGGTGGATCGATCGCTTGTTTGCCGAGTTGCACCATGCGATCGGTGTTGCTGACGGTTCCTGTTTTTTCTGGCCATGCCGTTGCGGGTAAAACCACATCAGCCAACCATGCCGTCTCAGTCATAAAGATATCTTGCACCACCATGTGCTCTAAAGATGCCAT
>CAINAY010000143.1 GCA_903846425.1 uncultured Noviherbaspirillum sp. | reverse complement strand
GACGAGCAATAACGCCCGGGGCAATCTTCTCGATCGGCGCTTGCAGTTTTGCATTGACCGGGCCTTTGCCATCGATAGGCTGACCGAGCGCATTAACAACGCGACCGCGCAGCTCTGGGCCGATAGGCACTTCAAGAATACGACCGGTACATTTAACGGTGTCGCCTTCAGAGATGTGTTCGTACGCGCCCAAAATAACGGCGCCAACTGAATCACGCTCTAAGTTCAGCGCTAAGCCGAAGGTGTTGCCGGGGAATTCAAGCATCTCGCCCTGCATCGCGTCGGACAGACCGTGGATGCGGCAGATACCGTCAGTGACGGAGATCACAGTACCTTGATTACGAAGCTCGGCACCCGCGCCGAGGCCCTGTATCCGGCTCTTGATCAGCTCGCTGATTTCAGACGGGTTGAGTTGCATGTTAGCTCCTGATTGGTTGAGTCAGAGCTGTTGCCCCGACTCGCAATGTCAAAATTTTTTGTCGCCGCGTATCACGCCACCAAGGCGGTATGCATGCGCTCAAGCCGAGCGCTTACAGAGAAATCCAATACTTCATCGCCGACGGTAACGCGCACACCACCGATCAACGCCTGATCGACGGTAACGGTTGCGTTTAGCTTGCGGCCGAATTTCTTTTCGAGAGCAGAAACCAGATCGCTGATTTGTCCGCCATCCATAGGGAAGGCACTGACTATCTTTGCATCGGCTGTGCTTTCATACGCATTTTTCAGCTCGCAAAATTGATGCTCGATTTCTGCCAACACTGACAAACGGCCGTTATCCACTAATTCATCGACGAAGTTTTTAATCTGCTCGTCAATGGTGACTTTCAGCGCAGATAAAAACGTGGCTGCTACATCAGCGTGTGCAATACGCGGGTCGTGTGCCATAGCCTGAAACTCGGGCACTGCGGCTACCTGCGCCATCTCGGAGAGCGTTTCAGCCCAAGCGTTTAACTTGGCTGGAACCGCGACACGAAATACAGCTTCGGCATAAGGGCGAGCGATCGTTGCGAGTTCAGCCATGATTACAGCTCTGCTTTCAGTTGAGTCAACAGATCAGCATGAGCGGCAGCATTCACTTCGCGCTTGAGAATCTGTTCAGCGCCTTTAACAGCGAGGCCTGCGACATCATTACGCAGTAAATCGCGCAAACGGATCGCTTCTGAAGCTGCCTCATGACGCGCTGCCTCAACGATTCCTGCTGCTTCTACTAACGCATGCTTTTTAGCTTCTTCGATGATTTCAGCTGCACGACGTTCAGCATCAACCACACGCTTTTGTGTTTCTTCGTGTGCTTGGGCGAGTTCGACCTGCACGCGCTTTTCGGCGACTGCCAGCTCGTGCTTGCCACGATCGGCAGCTGCAAGGCCTTCCGATATACGTTTCGCACGATCGTCGAGTGTCTTCATCAGAGGCGGCCACACGAACTTCATCGTGAACAACGCAAGGATAAAGAAGACGACGAACTGCGCAAACAGAGTTGCGTTCAAGTTCACGGTGTTTTCCTTCTCAAATAAACAGGCTCCGGGGCTGGGCCCCGGCAGGATGAGAATTCAGGAATTAACCTGCGAACGGATTGGCGAACGCGAACATCATCGCGATACCAACACCGATCAGGAACGCAGCATCAATCAGACCAGCCAACAAAAACATTTTGGTTTGCAGTGCGTTCATCAGTTCTGGCTGACGCGCTGAGGCTTCGATGAATTTACCACCCATGATGCCAATACCGATACATGCACCGATAGCGCCGAGGCCGATGATCAAACCACAAGCGAGTGCTACGAAAGCGACGTTAGTCATGAAAACTCCTTAGATAATCAAAAGTCAAAAACAAAACCCGAATACAGCAAAAACGATTAATGGCCTTCGTGTGCCTGACCGATGTACACCAGCGTCAGCATCATGAAAATAAAGGCCTGCAACAAAACGATCAAAATATGGAAGATGGCCCAGATAGAACCAGCGATAACCTGCATGCCAAAGCCCCACCACGTTGCCGTCGAGCCCAACAGAGCGATCAATAAGAAGACCAACTCACCGGCATACATGTTCCCGAACAGTCGCATACCGAGAGACACGGTTTTAGCGACGAATTCGATGATGTTTAGGCCGAGGTTAGGAAGCCACAGGGCTGGGTGAGCACCAAATGGGGCACAGAAGAGTTCATGAATGAATCCGCCTAGACCTTTGATCTTGACGTTGTAATAAAGCATAAGCGCCAACACACCAATCGACATACCTAAGGTGCCATTTAAATCGGCGGTAGGAACGATGCGGAAATGCGGCTCCATGTCGAACAGGCGGAAAATTCCCGAGAACAAATCCACTGGTAAGAAGTCCAGCGAGTTCATCAGGAACACCCAAACGAACACGGTGAGTGCGAGCGGCGCGATAAATGTGCGATCGCCATGAATGATGTTCTTGGCTTGGTCGTTCACCATTTCAACGACCATTTCTACAAACGCCTGAAAGCGACCCGGTACACCTGAGGTGGCGCGACGCGCTGCGACGACCATGAACGTCAAACCAACGACGCCCATCAACACCGACCAAAAAACCGTGTCGAGATTGATGATGCTGAAGTCAATTATTTTTTCCTGGTGCTGCGTGGAGAGATGACCCAGGTGGTGAACGATGTACTCGGAAGCGGTAGGCGCATGCGCCGCTCCTTCTACTGCCGTTTCTGCTGCCATGTCAGTGCCTAAACAATAAGATGATGTAACTTTTTAGCGCAACGATGAAAGCAGCGATAAGCGCCAGCCAATTCAGGTCACGGTATCCGACGACGACCGCTGCAAGCAGCGCAATCGTAAATGCAATCTTGGTGAACTCGCCGAAGAAAAAAGTCATCGGACTTATAGTTCCAGGTTTCTTGGAGCCTATATACAAGCGCAATGCAAAAACGCCGTTAGGCACCACACAACATAAGCCGCCCAGCAGCGCGGAAATGAATCCGTGGACTCCCGCCACCAAGCCAGCGACTATGGCAGCAAAAAAAGTCGTTGCCAGCTGGATTACTACCAAGCGCAGCATGATGACTTTTTGGTCTGGCCGGAAGTCTCTGATGGGCATTCGCAAATTGCTATTGCGAAGGACAGGGTGCGAGACGCGCACTGCAAAACCCAGCGATTATAAGGGAAGTTGATGCAGAGCGTCAAATTCTTGCCCGTCCGAAATCCGTTACCAAGACTTGGTTTTTTTGCATTTTATTACTCACTTTCCACGCAGCCGAGCGATGATGCCGTCCAGTTGATCTAATCCGGCAAATGCAATCACCATCTCGCCCTTGTTACGCGCGCCAACCTTGATACTGACGGTGGTTGCCAGCGCATCGGACAGCTCTTCTTCTAGGCGCTCGAGGTCACGTGATTTTTCTTTGGTTTTACCGCCCCTAGATGTTTCTTGGCCGGTGGTGCTACGAACCACCAACTTTTCGGCTT
>CAINAY010000142.1 GCA_903846425.1 uncultured Noviherbaspirillum sp. | reverse complement strand
GTTAACTGGGTGTGGTTAATGATGCTGAGGGTAAAAATACGGGTAAACCTACTTCATCAACTCTGAAAAGCCCTGCTATTACTAGCTTGCGCATGATGATTTGAATCCCACCCTCGCCAGATTCAAAATAAAAACCCCGCAATTTATTGCGGGGTTTTTGCTTTTAGCGGAGAGAGCACACATCTGTGCTGGTCGATTACGGTCTAACATCAATTTTGTTATTCACTGCCTTCACACCTTTGACATTTTTAGCAATACGTTCGGCAGTATCTTTCTCTTTCGTGTTTTTAGCAAAGCCCGACAACATCACCGTCCCATTCAGGGTCTCGACACTGATCGATGTCCCGGACACATCTTTATTATCCAGTAGCTGAGCTTTTACCTTCGTCGTTATGCCTGCATCATCGACGTAGCCTCCGACTGTTTCTTGTCCGCGCGAGACTGCGCACCCAGAGGTGATCGCCATAACGATACCGATAAGGCTGGCAGAAAAAAATGTACGTATGTTCATAAAATATCCTATCTGATGATGTGTTTGAAATGCATTCTGTGCGAAGTTTTTTACAAGAGAATAAAAATTAGTTGATTCCGCATAGATAGAATTTTGCTCTTTAAAAATATAAGGAGTTTGACGGGCTTCAAATAATCTCTAGAAAAGCATTAGGAAAATCACACATTTAACCATTGCTGCGCCATGACAGTAGTAGCTTGGCTGAGCTCTGTCTTTGTAAGCGTTATGAAAATAGTAGGAGAAAAATGTGATATACCGCTACAAGGAGATTGCATTTTTACAGGCTTCACAATTGGTATATTTGATTGATATCAAATTTTTTAAATTGATTGCATAGGATAAAATTTTTCAGAGGGGTAAACATCATGGAAATAGAACTTAAATTTCAGATACCACCTGAATCAAAAGCTCCATTAGAAAAATTTATTACATCCAAAGGCGGTACGTCAAAGCGCCTGCGAGCCAAGTACTTTGATACCGATGCTAGGTTGTTAGCGCGATCTAATATAGCGCTGCGCCTTCGCAAAGAAGGACATGTTTGGTATCAGACCTTGAAGGTGGCTCCGCAAGCGGCTGCTGTAATGCGTCATGAAGATACAGTAAGGTTAGTTACCCCACCGGGTACAGCCCCAGTAATGGACCCTAGCCGTCATAGTTCGTCTGATCAGTGGATGAAAATCGATAAGCTCCTGCGACATGACGCTGCTCGCGAGCTCAAACCCCTCTACGAGACAGACCTCAAGCGCCTTTCGGTTGACCTGAGAACCCGTCGTGGCCTGATCAACTATGCCATTGATACGGGGTCGATTTCAATTACGGAAAAAGAAACAGATCCACTGCTTACGGCTCTCGGTCAGACAGTCGAGCCACTCAAACTTCCCGTGGCTGAAATTGAGCTCGAATTAGTTTCGGGTTCAAATATGGCATTGATCGAAGCCGGTACTCGTCTCGTTCGCGATTATGGCGTTTGGCTTGATGTCCGAACTAAATCTATGCGGGGTGATAGCCTTGCCAAGGCTAAGTTAATCATGGCACCTGCCAAGGCGCAGAGCGTGAAAATTTCTGACGATCTGTCATTGGAAGAGTTTTTCGAAATAGTTAGGAAAGAATGCGTAAGGCATGTGCTGGTGAATGCCTCGCAACTTGCTTCAGAAGAGGGTTACTTACCTGAGCACATCCATCAACTGCGGGTCGCATTACGCCGATTGCGAACGGCTCTCAAATTATTTTCCCGAGCTCAAAATTTTGAAGTGCAGACCTGGTCTGATCAAGCTAAATTTCTTGCGGCCCAGTTGGGTAAAAATCGCGACATCGATGCCATGTCAGAGAGCATCTGGCCCGAGCTACGCAAAATTAACGCGCCGCTGGTCGAGTTTACAGCGCTGGAAGGAATGCAGTCGCCTGCCTTGATTGTCCGGGAGGGAAAAATTCAATCATGGTTTTTAGAATTAATTGGACGCGATTTGCAGTCCCCTGAGCAAAACACACAGTCGCATTGGTCAGCAATTTTGCCTATCATCATAAAGTGGCAAAAAAAGTGCGCAAAACGTGCCAAAAATTTTGCCTCACTGACGGTAGAAGAGCGGCATGAGCTGCGAAAGAAAATGAAACGATTGCGTTACAGTCTTGAATTTATTGAGGGGGAATGCAAAAGTTCTAAATTTCGACAGTTCAGTAAGGTATTGGCTCGTGCTCAGAATGAATTAGGTACCTATAACGATCTTCAGGTTGCGTTAGAAAACTATCGCTCAATAGTGACGCATGATCCAGCTGCATGGTTTGCAGTGGGATGGTTGATTGCTCAGTTGAGTGATTGTGAAGTTCGTTGCACAAAAGTCCTGTCAGACTTTACTGATGCTGACGTACCTTGGAGCAAGGCCGTTATTTTAAATCAACCTACCCCTTTGTCTGCTGCAGCTTCCGATGGATGAATTATGTCGTTCGGATAGTGGATTTGATTGTTTCTTCAAAAAGCGATGAGAGATAGTCTTTGAGTTTTACATCATGAACAATGAGCTTTTGTTCTTCACTTTTGGTTGTCACCACCCAGTAGATCTCTTTGCTATTGATGGTGTAAATAATGCCTTCCCGATCTGTTTCAAACCATCCGAAATGAGCCCAATGCCATTCGTCTGTTTGCGTC
>CAINAY010000141.1 GCA_903846425.1 uncultured Noviherbaspirillum sp. | reverse complement strand
GCGCTGACCCAAAACCATACAGTAATTGCGCATCTTCTCGCACCACCATATGAGTGAGCAGGGTAATTTTTTCACCGGGCGCAGGAAGATTATAAAAAGTGCTCATGGGTACGCTAACTTCGTAGCCAACGCCATTGCAATCGACTAATAGATGCAATGGGTTTTTGTCGACCAACACGCCAGAGAGACGACCAATCATGAAAAATCTCGCAGTAAAAAATAAACAGTAATCAGGGCGACAGTAACATCGAGCTGTCTCATCCGATCAAACGGCCACCACGCACACGCAAACCTTTTTTTGCTAGTTCGGGCGCTAATCCAGCAAGGGTAGCCAAACCCGCTCCGCTGTGTGCATGACAGATGGCCACACCCAGCGCATCGGCCGCATCGGTACCCGGCAGACCTTCTAATTTCAGCAATCGTTGCACCATCGCTTGCACTTGTGATTTTTGCGCCTTACCTTGTCCGACCACGGCTTTTTTAACTTGTAGTGCGGTGTACTCGGCAACCGACAACTGAGCGCTGACCAGTCCACAAATGGCCGCACCACGTGCTTGGCCGAGCAATAGCGTTGATTGGGGATTGACGTTAGAAAAAACGATTTCGATCGCAGCGCAATCGGGTTGATAGTTGCTAACCACCTGCCCTACGCCCTCAAGAATAACCTTGAGTCGCGAGGGTAAATCGCCATCGGGCACCTGAATCGTCCCTGATGCAATATAGGAAAGCCGCTGCCCTTCTTTGCGAATCACACCAAAGCCGGTAACCCGCAGACCAGGATCAATGCCAAGAATTTTCATGGCTCATTATGACAGCAGCGGTCGCTCGGGGTGATGTTGATCAATGCAACGGATTAATGCCGGAAATGTCGCGTACCTGTGAGCGCCATCACGATGCCGTGTTCATTCGCCGCATCGATCACTTCCTGATCACGCATAGAACCACCGGGCTGCACGACTGCAGTTGCACCAGCGGCGACCACGATATCAAGACCATCACGAAACGGGAAGAATGCATCAGAAGCCACTGCAGAACCTGCGAGTGTAAGGCCTGCGTTTTGCGCTTTAATCGAAGCAATGCGCGCCGAATCCACACGACTCATTTGTCCCGCACCCACACCCAAAGTCATCCCATTGCCGCAAAAAACAATCGCATTCGATTTCACAAATTTAGCCACGCGCCAGGCAAACATCATGTCGTTTAACTCAGCAGGGCTAGGCTGCTTTTTGCTGACGATTTTGAATTCGTCTACCTGAACATTTTTTGCATCGGGCGCTTGTAGCAGCAAGCCGCCGCCGACGCGCTTCATGTCCCACGCGTTTTGTTCACGCGCTAAAGGTATTTGCAGCAAGCGTACATTTTGCTTAGCCTCGAATAGCTTTAACGCATCCGCTGTAAACGATGGCGCAATCAGCACTTCAACAAATTGTTTAGCTACGGCTTCAGCAGCTACCGCATCGACTACACAGTTAAAAGCAATGATGCCGCCAAAAGCCGACGTAGGATCCGTCTGAAATGCTTTCGCATACGCGGATGCCGCATCGCTAGCTACAGCCACGCCGCAAGGGTTAGCATGTTTGATGATGACGCAAGCATGACCATCAAAGGTTTTCACACATTCCCATGCCGCGTCGGCGTCGGCAATGTTGTTGTATGAGAGTTCTTTACCTTGCAATTGACGATAGTTAGCCAGTGATCCAGCCAAGGCATCGCTATCGCGATAAAACGCAGCTGACTGATGCGGATTTTCTCCGTAGCGCATTTCCTGCACTTTGGTAAATTGAAGATTGAGTGTGTCGGGATACGCTGAACGCGTTGTATGCGACAAGTCGTTACCCAGAGAACTCAGATAATTGGTGATGGCTCCGTCATAACTAGACGTGTGCGCAAAGACTTTTTTTGCCAATGC
>CAINAY010000140.1 GCA_903846425.1 uncultured Noviherbaspirillum sp. | reverse complement strand
GTGTATCTGCCAGTAGCGATACACAAGCGGATAACGCTGTAGTTGAGCAAGAGACGCATGGAGAAGTTGGTCGTATCCAAGCATCGCTAGCGAGTGGAAAATTATCACTGATACTGCCTTTGTTTTTCTTGTTGGGATTGGGCTTGTCATTGACGCCATGCGTATTGCCTATGGTGCCCATTTTGTCTTTCATCATTGTTGGCGAAGGTGCGCAGACTAGCCGTCAGCGTGGCTTCATACTTTCTTTATTCTATGCCTTAGGTATGGCCTTTGTTTATACCGCTTTAGGCATAGCTGCCGGATTATTGGGCGAAGGCTTAGCTGCTGCGTTACAAAAACCCTGGTTGCTTACATCGTTCGCTTTACTGATTGCCATCATGTCGCTCGCTATGTTCGATGTCTATCAGTTGCAAATGCCATCCTCATTGCAATTGCTGTTGACCAAAATGTCAGAGCGACAAAAGGGTGGAAAATTAGCAGGCGTATTCATCATGGGTGCGCTGTCGGCGCTGATCGTTGGCCCTTGTGTGGCAGCACCATTGGCGGGTGCGCTGCTCTATATTAGCCAGACCCGAAATGTGATTATTGGCGGTAGTGCTTTGTTTGTTATGGCTATGGGTATGAGCGTGCCTTTACTTTTGTTGGGATTATCGGCCGGTACGCTGTTGCCACGTGCAGGGCAATGGATGAAAGTAGTTAAGCCATTGTTTGGCGCGCTAATGCTGGCATTAGCTCTGTGGATGGTTGCCTCCTTAATTCCTACGTGGGCATTGATGGCAGGCTGGGGCTTACTCGCCATTGCGTATGGAATTTTTGTATTGGTGTCGGGTTACTTAGGGTGGTTTCCTAAAATTTTCGGCGTCTTGTTTGTATTACTTGGAGCTGCGCAGTGGATAGGCATCGCTACGGGTAGTGATAATCCCTTTGCTCCTTGGTCGAATTTACGTGGCGAGCGTACGCACAAGACCGAATTTAAAAAAATCAAAACAGTCGATGAGTTAGATCAGGCATTAGCCAGCGCAGATGGAAAAGTAGTGATGCTAGATTTTTATGCGGACTGGTGTGTGTCTTGCATAGAGATGGAAAAACTCACCTTTACTGAGCCTGCAGTTAAGCAGGAGATGAATGAGATGCTGCTATTACAAGCTGATGTGACTGCTAATGATGCTGACGATAAGGCCTTACTAAAGCGTTTTGCTTTGTTTGGTCCGCCAGGGATAATTTTCTTTGGTCGCAATGGACAAGAAATTCTTGATGCGCGTGTTATCGGATTTAAAACTGCTGATTATTTTTTACAGCGGTTGCAACAAGTTCAGGCGCAATCAGCAAACTCTAAATAGCCAGCGGCTATTTAGATAGATCGATTGTGTATTTTCCGAACTCATTCAATCCGGTTATAGTAATTGGCTTTTCAAGGATGTATTAGTTCGAATTAGTTCACATAGGAGATCAAAATGACACTTAAGCTTGGCGACACCGCACCGGACTTTGAGCAGGATTCTTCCATTGGAAAAATTCGATTTCATGAATGGGCAGGAGATTCATGGGTAGTTTTATTTTCGCACCCTGCCGATTTCACGCCGGTATGCACAACCGAATTAGGTTTGACTGCCAAATTAAAGCCAGAATTTGATAAGCGTAATGTCAAAGCGATTGCACTGTCGGTTGATCCTGCAGACAAGCACACGAGTTGGATTAAAGATATCGAAGAAACTCAAAAGACAGTCGTGGGCTTCCCTATTGTTGCGGACGCGGATAAATCAGTATCAACGCTGTATGACATGATTCATCCCAATCAGTCTGAAACAGCGACGGTGCGTTCCCTGTTTGTGATTGACCCAAAGAAAAAAGTACGTTTGACCATTACCTATCCGATGAGTACCGGTCGTAATTTTGATGAAGTGTTGCGCGTCATCGATGCGCTGCAATTAACCGATGCGTATACCGTGGCCACACCGGGTAACTGGAAAGACGGAGATGATGTAATCATTCCTTTATCCGTACAAGATGAGGCAGTGATTAAGCAAAAATATCCTAAGGGCTACCGTTCACCTAAGCCTTATTTGCGCATCACGCCTCAACCTAACAAGTAAGCGCTTTAACTTTTCTTTTCATTCGATGAGCTACTTGACAGTGGTTGTGTCGTAGTCGATTGCTCAGGGCGTGCCGTTGTAGGTTTGGCGGCGCGCCATCCACCGCTGGTAGAGCTGCTGCTAGATTTATTTTTATCGGATGCAGTATCCGGTAATGCCCCTCCTGAATCAGACGGGAAGGTGGAAAAAATAAAATCGTCTTCCGATAGTGACGACTCTTCTTCAATAAGAGGCTGTTTGGTATTGGCTACGGTAGATTTTTTCTGCTGGCTATCAGTGGATCGCCCTGTTTGTATTGTTGGTGGTTGAAATACACCGGTTCCTCTTTTGGCGCGCGACTTTGAGGCGCCTGCATTCAGAGTCTTCGTTGTATCGTCAAACCGAATTTTTTCGGTATCAATTTTTAGCGCTTGGGTCATGAGATGGAAGGAAGTACTTCCCATAACTTTTTCGACGTCTTTTCCATAACCCTTTCTGTCTAAGATAACCGAGTTATATTTTATATTGTCGAGGATTTTTTCTGCTTTATTGTTTGTTGCTCGCCCTGAAGCGACTAATTGTTTTTTGATTTCAATGCGCGCTAGTTTGGCGGAAGCAAGCAAGTCAGGATTTTTGAATACTTCAGCTGCAGGTTTGTGAGAAAAAACGAGATGAGTCGCTTTTTCATTTTGATTGGAGACCGATTTTTCTTTTTCCAGAACGACGATGTTGTCTGTTGAATCTCCAGCTTTAACGTTCGGATCGCTGCGTGCGATGTATGAAGCTAACCTATCCATTGGCCTAGTTCCTTTGTGAAATTAGGGGCGCATCCGAAAAAGATGCGCCACTCGCCATGGATCAGTAACGTTAACCGAAAAAAAATTCTTTCTACTATGTACTAGGCCATGTTGTATTAAAGCCTATGCCACGTACTAAAGTGTCACTTGCTCGCTTTGCAAAGGCGTGCAATGTCTCGGGAAAAATACGTCAACACACCATTCGCGCCTGCCCGCTTAAAGCACAGCATAGCTTCCATCATGGTTTTATCGTGATCGACCCAGCCGTTTTGTGCGGCAGCCTTGATCATCGCGTACTCGCCACTGACCTGATATGCGAAGGTAGGCATTTTGAATTCATCTTTAACGCGTCTGACGATATCAAGGTATGGCATCCCGGGTTTGACCATCACCATGTCGGCACCCTCAGCAATATCGAGTGCGACTTCGCGTAAGGCTTCATCACTGTTGCCTGGATCCATTTGGTAGGTAGCTTTACTACCTTTACCTAAATTTGCTGCAGACCCTACAGCATCGCGGAACGGGCCATAAAAGGCCGATGCGTATTTTGCCGAGTAAGCCATGATGCGGGTGTGAATATGATGCTCATGTTCGAGAGCTTCTCGAATCGCGCCGATGCGTCCATCCATCATGTCGGAAGGCGCCACGATGTCTACTCCAGCGGCGGCTTGTACGAGTGACTGCTTTACCAGTAGGGGGGTGGTTTCATCATTCAGTACATAGCCATTCGCATCCAGCACGCCATCTTGGCCGTGGCTGGTATACGGATCGAGAGCGACATCGGTCAAGATGCCCAATTCCGGAAAGCGAGCTTTCAGTTCACGCACTGCGCGTGGCACTAAACCTTCGGGGTTCGTCGCTTCAATACCATCAGGTGTTTTGAGTGAGGGATCAATCACCGGAAATAGCGCCAACACAGGAATGCCTAACTTCACGCAATCCTCAGCAATCGGCAGCAGCAAATCTACTGAGACTCGTTCGACGCCAGGCATAGACGGTACGGCTTCACGTCTATTTTTACCATCGAGTATGAAGACCGGATAAATCAGATCGGCGGGAGTGATGATGTTTTCGCGCATTAAGTCGCGAGAAAATCCATCGCGTCGCATACGACGCATACGAATCGAAGGGAACTGTGGATCGGGGTACGTGGACATGATTTTCCGTAATAGTCTGAGTCAGGGGAAGCGTCTTTTTAATTCACCGCCAACCGGCAGCGAACTTTTTTCGCTACTTACCCTCAGACTAGCGGGTGGTCTTCACCCCCCGCTTCTCCTCCCTTAGCGGGGCCGAGTCGTCTGCGGGCGAACGGCGTTGGACCCTGGAGATCTTCCCCTTTCTCCAGGGATTTTTTTATTCTGTTTTTTTATCCGGCGTTGCTTCTTTCGAAGCGCCTTGCTCTGCCAGCCCGAGCAAACGACGTATGGTGTCGTCAGCCTCATCTAACCCAACCCGCTTAGTTGCTGAAAATAGTTGGACAGAAAAAGGTAGCGGCGTACCAGATTCGTCAACATAACTTGACAGCACCGTATGTGCAAGTCGCAGTGCATCAGCGGACTCACTGCGATTAAGCTTATCGGACTTACTTAAAAGGCAATGAACCGGTTTACCAGTCCCGGCAAACCACTCGAGCATTTGGATATCGAGCTCGGTAAACGGGCGCCGTGCGTCCATGATCAAGACCAAAGCAACCAAGGTTTCTCTGATTTTTACGTAGCGTCCCAGTAGCTCTTGCCAATGATCTTTGGCCGAACCCGAGACTTCCGCGTAGCCGTAACCCGGCAAATCGACTAAAAATGCATTGATTTCTTCGACTTTAGTCTCATCCTTGCGGTGTTGGCCGACGTGGGCGCCGCCTAGGGAGAAAAAATTGATGTGCTGCGTGCGACCGGGTGTCTTTGAAGCGAAAGCCAGCTTCTTTTGGTTACAAAGCAGATTAATCGCCGTGGATTTGCCCGCGTTGGAGCGACCGGCAAAGGCAATCTCCGGGACGTTAAGTGTTGGTAAATCCCCAAGGCGATTGACCGTAGTAAAAAAGCGAGCTTGCCAGAGGAGGGACATGTTAGAGCCCTGATAGGTCAGGGGCAAGATAAGGGGTGCCATTGTAGTACAATGTTAGGCTGTTATCGGTGCTGAAAATAGCTTGTGCAGGTGGTCAAGACGAGCGTTGTCTGAAACCGAAAAAAATCCATCTCCATTTCCGGGTGTTTGAATGAATCGTGTTCTACCAATGTTCGCTAAGTTCGTCTGCGTTGCGCTGATGAGTTTGTCTGTTGCTTGGGCTAATGAGGAGAAAGCGCCAGCGGCTGCTGATCCTGCAAAGGGCAGCACGCTGTATTCGAATGGCGATCCATCGCGCGGTATTTTGGCGTGCGTCGCATGTCATGGTGCGGCGGGTAATTCGACCATTACTCAAAATCCTAAGCTGGCGGGCCAACACGACGCCTACATTCAAAAGCAATTGCACAATTTTAAAGGGCCGGATCGCAACAACGCGATCATGACCGGGATTGCTAAAGCCTTGGGTGAAGATGACGTGCGTAACATTGCCGCTTACCTTGAGCAGCAAAAGCCGGCTCCAGGTTCAGCGCGTAATAAAAACACCGTTGATCTTGGCAAGAAAATTTATCGTGCAGGCATCGTAGAAAAACAAGTGCCTGCCTGCGCAGGTTGTCATGGTCCAAATGGTTCAGGTATTCCCGCTCAGTATGCGCGCTTAGCAGGTCAGCATCAGGATTACACCATTGCTCAGTTAACGAATTTCCGCACCGGCACGCGTGCCAACAGTGCCCAAATGACAGCTGTTGGCAAGCGTATGTCAGACGAAGAAATGCAGGCAGTTGCAGACTATATCGCTGGCCTCAGATAATCGTTCTTTAGCGCGATAGTTATTTAACAGTGCTGCGATAGCAGTACAGCGCGACAAATTCGATACAAAGGGGTGGCCGATGCCGCCCCTTTTTTTATTAGTGCTCAGCTAATTAAATCACAAAGTAAATGAGATGAACGTAAGCACTGAAGGCATTGTTTTACAAACCCGACGCCGTTGGTTGTCGGATATCGTCGAGTTACTTTCGTCGATGCGCTTTTCAATTAGCCTGTTAACTGTCATTTGTATCGCGTCCGTCATAGGCACCGTGGTGACTCAAAACGAGCCCATGCCTAATTACGTGAATCAGTTCGGGCCATTTTGGTCCGACATCTTAGGTCGGTTTTCTATTTATTCAGTGTATGCGGCGTGGTGGTTTTTATTGAT
>CAINAY010000139.1 GCA_903846425.1 uncultured Noviherbaspirillum sp. | reverse complement strand
GTATCTGTTGGCGTCCGTATGTTTTATCCAGGCGTTGAAAGGCCTCTCTCATCCTGCGACGGCGCGCCGCGGTAATGCCTTTGGTATGACCGGAATGGCGATCGCTGCATTGACGACCGTTGCGCTGATCGTAAAGCTGAAATCGGAAGCGACCACAGGAACCAACCTCGGTTATGGATTGCTGGCGCTGGGTGTTGTCGTCGGCGGTGGCATTGGTACCTTGCTCGCTAAGCGCGTTGAAATGACCAAGATGCCTGAGCTGGTCGCTGCGATGCACTCGTTGATTGGTTTAGCTGCCGTGTGTATCGCGGTGGCTGCAGTATCCGAACCGTGGGCCTTTGGTATTGCCGCCCGCGGTGAACCCATACCGTTTGGTAATCGTATTGAACTATTTATCGGTACCTTTGTTGGTGCGATTACCTTCTCGGGCTCAGTGATCGCGTTTGGCAAACTCGCTGGCAACTATAAATTTCGTCTGTTTCAAGGTGCGCCGGTAGTTTTCCCCGGGCAGCATATGTTTAATTTGGTGATGGCTATTGTGATGGTTGGCGCCGGTCTGATGTTTGTTATTGATCCGGGTGTGGAAGCGGCATGGACACCGTTCATCGTGATGACCGTGATTGCTTTCATTCTGGGTGTGTTGATTATTATTCCTATCGGCGGTGCAGATATGCCGGTGGTAGTGTCTATGCTGAACAGCTACTCGGGTTGGGCGGCAGCGGGCATTGGTTTTTCGCTCAATAACTCCATGCTGATTATTGCGGGATCGTTAGTCGGCTCGTCAGGTGCGATTCTGTCTTACATCATGTGCGCCGCGATGAACCGCTCGTTCATCAGCGTGATTCTGGGTGGTTTTGGTGGCGAAGCTGGTGATGTGGTGGCCGGTAGTCAACAACAGCGCAATGTGCGATCAGGCTCGGCGGATGATGCGGCCTTCGTAATGAGTAACGCCGAGACGGTCATTATCGTTCCCGGTTATGGCTTAGCGGTCGCGCGTGCGCAGCACGCGTTGATGGAACTGAGCGAAAAATTGTCTCATCGTGGTGTGACCGTCAAATTCGCCATTCATCCTGTTGCAGGTCGTATGCCAGGACACATGAATGTTTTGTTGGCTGAAGCAGAAGTGCCCTACGATCAGGTCTTTGAAATGGAAGACATCAACGGTGAATTTGGTCAAGCCGATGTGGTGCTCGTATTGGGTGCAAACGATGTGGTCAATCCAGCGGCTAAAGATCCGAATTCTCCTATTGCTGGCATGCCTATTCTGGAAGCCTACAAAGCCAAGATGGTGATTGTGAACAAACGTTCGATGGCTTCAGGTTATGCGGGCCTCGATAACGAATTGTTCTACATGGATAAAACCATGATGGTGTTTGGCGATGCCAAGAAGGTGATTGAAGACATGGTCAAGGCTGTGGAGTAACATCACAAATCTCATTAGTTACAAGCCCTCAATCAATGAACGACAAGCTAAACTTAGCCCCGCTGGAAAATGCGGTGAGTCGACTCACTGAGGGGCTTGCTCGCTATGAGAAGGACATCACGGATACGCAGATTCGAGACGGCCTGATTCAGCGTTTTGAGTTTAGCTATGAAATCAGCCATAAGATGCTGAAACGTCATCTTGAAGCGGTGTCTCCCACTCCAGAGCAGTTCGACGCGATGGCCTTTGCTGATCTTATTCGTTCAGCGAATGAGCAACGGTTGCTTCTGGGTGACTGGTCGTCGTGGAAAATTTATCGTGAGATGCGCAGTAAGACTAGCCACACCTACGATGAAGAAATAGCGATCGAGGTTGTGCATGGTATCCCTGCCTTTCTAGAAGAGGCGCGTCACCTCTTGAAGCAACTCCAAGAACGGAATCCGTAGCAGCATGGTTGACCAGCCTCTCATTGATATCAGTCCTGAGAACTGGCAAATCGTTCGAGACATTCTGCAACGCTACGTGCCGGATCGCGAAGTCTGGGCTTTCGGATCGAGGGCAAAATGGACAGCCAAGGAATTTTCAGATCTTGATATTGCC
>CAINAY010000138.1 GCA_903846425.1 uncultured Noviherbaspirillum sp. | reverse complement strand
TAAACGGGTATTTATTGCGGCGCAGGAGCCATTTGGATTTCAAAATGCTATCAGGTCAGAGTGTGCCGCAGCATATCGATAAATCAGGCCCCAAAAAATCTCCGTCAGGCCTTAGCTTTTACATAACGCCCCGGTGCCGGTTCAATCGGTGGGTGAGCTTTGTTGCCCAGCTTACGCGGCGCAGCTATCTGTTCCCCGGCATGACTGGCTAAAAAATCAGCCCACTCACCCCACCAACTACCCGGATGCTCGGTCGCCCCTTCCATCCAGGCGCTCGCTGTTTCAGGCAATTGGTCATTGCTCCAGTAACTGCGCTTCTTTTTCGCTGGTGGATTAATGACGCCTGCAATGTGGCCGGAAGCCCCCAACACGAATCGATTATTTTTACGCTTACCCGCATTGATCAAATTGGTGCTCGCAAAAGCACTATGCCAGGGCACGATATGGTCTTCGCGCGAAGCATAAATAAAGCTAGGTACCTGCACCTTACCAAGATCAATCGGATCACCTGCAACAGACAATTTGCCCGGAATTTTTAAATTATTTTCCAGATACATATTGCGCAAGTAGTAGCAAAACATCGGACCGGGCAAGTTGGTGCTATCAGAATTCCAGTACAGCAGATCAAAGGCCGGCGGCGCTTCGCCTTTGAGGTAATTCGCTTCCACATAATTCCAGACCAGATCATTCGATCGAAGACTGGAAAACGCTGTGGCAAAATCACGGCCAGGCATCAGACCACCCTTGCCTATCGCTTGCTCTCGCTGCGCGACTTGAGCTTCATCGACATACACATCGATAGAACCCACATCGGTGAAATCCAACATAGTGGTTAACAACGTCAAACTAGAAACAGGTTTTTTACCTCGTGCGGCCATCGCCGCGAGTGCGCTGGCCAGCAGCGTGCCACCAACACAAAAACCCAATGCATTCACCTGCTTTTCACCGCTTATCTGTTGCGCCACTTCGAGCGCATTGATCACACCTTTTTCTACATAGTCATCCCAACCGAGATGACCCAAGCTTTGATCAGGGTTGACCCATGACACGACAAATACGGTGTGCCCCTGCTCAACAGCATAACGGATCAAGGAATTTTCAGGCTGCAGATCGAGGATGTAAAACTTATTGATACATGGAGGCACAATCACCAAAGGGCGTTGATACACCTGCTTGGTGAGCGGACGATATTGCAGCAGCTGAATGACCTCGTTTTCAAAAACAACCGATCCCTCACCAGCAGCGACATTGCGCCCCACTTCAAAGGCCGTTTCGTCGGTCTGCGATATATGGCCTTTGCGCATGTCCGTGAGCATTTGCATGATGCCGCGCTGCAGACTTTCACCTTTTGAATCAATCAGTAATTGCTGTGCCTCGGGATTGGTTGCGAGAAAATTCGTTGGTGACATGGCATCAACGGTCTGCTGAGTTGCAAAGCGTATTTTTTTCTTGGTCTGTTCATCCACTTCAACTGATTCAGCCAAGGCATTTAAAAATTGGGCATTCAGTAAATATGTCGCCGCATTAAACGCATACAAAGGATTGGAGTGCCATGCCGGCGCAGAAAAACGTCGATCAGTAATTGCAGGAGTTTTCGATTCCATTAAGCCAGACCACAAAGCAGAAAATTTTTCCGTGTAGTCTTTTTGCATCTGCATCAGCTTTTCCGGAGGCACCAACGCCATCACGTTTTGCGTATCGCTGTGTCCAGACACTCCAGATATTCCTGATATTCCTGACATACCAGACTGCATCAAATTCATCATCGATTGCCAACCCTTGGGGTCGGACATCTGTGCCATCCAAGCCTGCGCGTCATAAGCTGACTGAGGTTTAGACTGGGGTTCAGGCTGCGCTTTGCTCTCGGATTTACTCATGCAATCTTCCCCGTCACTCGTTCTTAGGATTTCACGTATGCTGCCAGCTATCCTTTATTAGGGAACTAGACACATGCATATCGCTGCAGTTGGATGGATTTATGTGGTGCTGATGATGGCTATTACTGAGGAATCAGTGATAGCAGCCATTATGACTTTTTTCTTTTATGGCGTGTTGCCGGTGTCGATCATTGTTTATCTTGCGGGCACGGGCACCCGTAAACGACGTCGCCAGCAAGAACAACTACAAGCAATGCAAGAGCGGCAACAAGCCGAACAGAACGATACGCCGCAAGCTCACTGATCTACTTGATCCAAATCATCGTCGCCATCCGCCCCGTCACGCGATCGCGACGATAGGAATAAAACTCCGAAACTTCGCTGACGGTACAACGATCACCACCCGCCACCTGCACCACACCCACACTGGCCAGCACTAATCGAGCGAGAACCGGTAAATTAGCCAAATATTTGCCCGGCTTGCCCGCTACCGCTACAAAGGCTGACTTGGCTGCCGGTCCCAAGTGTTGAAAGGCGGCCTGCACATCCTCACCGACTTCAAAACGTTCAGGCCCTATTCCCGGCCCCAACCAAGCCAGAATCTCATCGGCCCCTGCCTCCTGTAACTGCTTTACGGTGTTCTGAATCACACCACTAGCCAGGCCACGCCACCCAGCATGGGCAGCCGCCACCAAGTTTCCCCTCGTATCGGCCAGTAGCACCGGCATGCAATCGGCGGTCATGATGGGGCATACCGTGCCGCCAGCTGTAGCCATAATGGCATCGGCGCGCGGGGCAGCATCACCGGTCAAGTGATTCTGGGCATTCACCACCTCAGTCCCATGCACTTGCTCCAGCCAGATAGGATTGGCAGGTAAAAGGCTGCGCAGCAATGCCCGATTTTCAGCCACAGCTTCTGGAGCATCGCCCACATGCGTGCCCAGATTCAGCCCGCCCCCACCTCCCGCATCGGCATAGGCACCCGTGCTGACACCGCCAGACCTAAGGGTAGAAAGCACGCCCACGCCCTTAGGTAAATCAGGCCAATGAATGTCTAGAGTACGCATAGTTAAGCTGAGGTCTGGTGATACGCGGTCTGTTGAGATTAGGTCAAAAAGCCATGCCCGCTTGCTGCAGCAAGTCAGCCATATCCGCTGGCAAAGCGGCATGCCATTCAGTTTGAGTACCGCTGGTCGGGTGTACCAAGCCCAGCCGCTCAGCATGCAACGCTTGTCGCGGAAACACAGAAACTAAATGCGCCTTGCCATACACGGCATCGCCAACAATCGGAAACCCCAGCGATTGCAGATGCACACGGATTTGATGCGTGCGCCCTGTCTCTAGCTGACAGCGCAGCAGTGTCACCGTGCGGCCGTCAAGCTGGCCGCTAACCACTTTTTGGTAATGCGTAATCGCCATTTTGGCTTGTGGCGATCTGCTAATCGCCATGCGTGTGCGCTCACGCGGATGGCGCCCGATGGCCGCTTCGATACGGCCGCTGGAAACTGGCTGCCCCCAAACTAGCGCCAGATACTGGCGACTCACGGTTCGCTGCTGCAGCTGTCGTACCAAATCGGTTTGGGCCTGAAGCGTTTTGGCCACCACCAACAAGCCACTTGTGTCTTTATCTAAACGATGAACGATACCCGCCCGCGGCACGCCTATTAGCTGAGGTGAATGATGCAAAAGACCATTGAGTAGCGTGCCCGACCAATTGCCCGCGGCCGGATGCACCACCAGCCCAGCGGGTTTGTTGACGATGATCAGTGCATCGTCTTCATGCACAATCGTCAACGCAATAGGCTCAGCAACATACGCCTGATCGTGATCAGCTGCCTGCGGTTCAACGCTGACGTTCTCACCGCCCAGCACAGTGGTACGAATTTTGGCCGGTTTGCCGTCGAGCAGCACCCAGCCTTCTTCTATCCAGTGTTGCAAACGGGCGCGCGAAAACTGCGGCAACAGCGTCGCGATTACCTTATCTAGGCGTTCGCCCTGATGAATGTCGTCCAACTGCAGGCTGAGGGGCTCAAGTCCGGTCGAGGCCGCGTCAAAATCGTCGGCGTCATCGATCACCTCATTGTCCAACGTAAATTCGGGAGCTGACTGGCGGGGTGGTTTCACAAAGATGTCCATCGGCTATAATCGCCGCACTTATTGATGAAGTGAATACGCCCCATCCCATGTTAAAAAAAATTCTGACACTTGCCTTGATGGCGCTGGTACTCATGTTTTCCGGCTGTGGCTCGCTGGGAGAAAAAGCGGATGAGACCAAAGGATGGTCGGCTGAGAAATTATACGCTGAGGCCAAAGATGAAATCAAAAGCGGTAACTACGAACGCGCGATCAAGTATTTAGAAAAACTCGAATCACGCTACCCTTTCGGAAAATATGCGCAGCAAGCGCAAATGGAAATCGCGTATTCCTACTATCGCCAAAATGATCAAGCACAGTGTTTAGCTGCTGTTGACCGCTTTATTCGCTTGCATCCGAATCATCCTAACGTCGACTACATGTATTACCTCAGAGGTCTTGCCAATTTTAATGACAAGAAAGGCTTGTTTGATTTCATCAGCAGCCAAGATCCTACTGAACGCGACCCCAAAGCAGCGCGCAATGCCTTTGATGCATTCAAACAGTTAGCCGATCGCTTCCCAGACAGCAAATACGCTGATGATGCACGTGATCGTTTGCGCTACCTAGTAGAGGCCATGGCGCAGTATGAAGTTCACGTCGCAGATTATTATTTACGCCGCGCAGCCTTTGTGGCTGCGATCAACCGTGCGCAAAACGTGATTCGCGACTATCCAGCATCACCTTCCGTGCGGAATGCCTTGCGAATCCAAATCCGCGCCTATGATGCGCTGGGCATGAAGGATTTAAGAGATGATGCTGAGCGCGTATTTGAGTTGAACTACAAAACTAACTCGGCCGCGCAGATTAATCCTGAGGCTGAAAAATCTTGGTGGAAATTCTGGAATAAGTGATTTTTAAACGGGCCTTCAGAGGTCCGTTATTCATTAGTGGCCCCTAATTGCTCTGTTGTTCTTGCCATTTTATTTGTCCGGCACTAATCCGATACTTTGCGTC
>CAINAY010000137.1 GCA_903846425.1 uncultured Noviherbaspirillum sp. | reverse complement strand
CTAGAGTTTTATCTGGATAGCCTGCAAGAGCAAGTACATCTTCGCTTGCTTGTTAGCGAATTATCAGCAGAGGCGTTAGCAGAGCTAAAGAAAATCATATTGCAAACAGGTATGTTGGTTGAAGCAAAAGTAGCAACGGCGGCCACAGAAAAAATAGTCTTCGTGGATGATTTGAATAGTTGGGGTTCGGTCGATGATGGGCATCAAGCCAACTTGCTTTTGTCAGAAACCCTCACTCCTTTGTCGCCTGAGTTAACGCAGTTAAAACGTAATCAATACGAAGCTACTTGGACAACTGCCCAGTCTGTCTGAGCGTATGATTTGCAGTTAAAGACATTCCACTTGGGGAATCCGCTTGTTTCAAGGTGGGTTCTTATCATCCTAGCCCAGCCTGCATGGCTGGTGCATCAGTAACACATCGTGTTGTAAGTCTCATCCCAACTCTCATGTCACCATCGAGACCTATTACGCCAGGATAATTTTTATCCTTGTTCAGCAGCGAGGGTCATTTTTACTATGTCGCCTAAACAAGTTTCCAATTTGCTGGAACAGTCTGGTTACGTGACTGACGACAGTCTTGCGACCTTGGTCTGGATGGCTATGGAGTTAGATCGGCCTGTGCTATTGGAAGGAGAGGCGGGGGTAGGTAAGACGGCGATCGCGCTGGCACTTTCTACTGCTTTGCAAAGACCTTTGTTTCGTTTGCAATGTCATGAAAGCTTAGATCTCAACCAAGCTGTGTATGAGTGGAATTACAGTAAACAACTCTTAGAAATTCGATTACGCGAAGCTGAAAATTCTATAAGTCAAAAAATCAGACATGATTTGTTTTCAGAAGAATTTCTTTTGAAACGTCCTTTGCTTCAGGCGATCAGCTCAGATCAGCCTGCAGTTCTTTTAATCGATGAAATTGATCGTGCTGATGAATCGTTCGAAGCATATCTTTTGGAAGTACTCGGCGAATACCAAATTTCTATTCCTGAGTTGGGTACGATTAAAGCTAGCTCGCGTCCTATCGTTGTACTGACTAGTAATGGAACACGCGACTTGTCGGATGCACTTCGGCGTCGCTGTTTGTATCACTACGTAGATTATCCCAGCCTGCCACGTGAAATTGAGATCGTAAAAAAATTAGTGCCGAATGCCCATGTAGATTTGATTCAACAGGCGGTGATTTTTGTACACAAGCTGCGCAAACAAGATTTAGAAAAAAATCCTGGCATTGCAGAGACCTTGGATTGGGTCAGGGCGCTCTACGCCATGGGACAAGATCGTGTGCCCGATGATCCTGAAATTATTCGAGCATGCTTATCGTCATTGCTGAAAACTCGTTCAGATCGCTGGCAAATGGAATCAGAAATTTTGTCGGGTCTACGGACAGATAATCGTGTGGGTATTGATGTCGGCGTCGCCGGAGCGCTCAAGTAAGGCGCATGGGGCCGGTGATGCGGTCTCACTGCCCGATCTGCAGATAAGACGGTTTGCGAGCTATTTGCGCGAGCATGGATTTCTCATCGGTCTGGGTGAGCTTGACGCTATGCTACGCATTACCTTGCTTCTCAATCCGACTCAGTATTCACAATTAAAATCATGTTGGCGGGGGTTGGTTTGCTCGACCTCTGATCAATGGCAAAAATATCCTGATCTTTTTGAGGCTTTCTGGTTTCCACACCGTGTGCGTGGCAGTACGAGAAGTTCGGGTGTTAATAGAAAAAATAAATCGCTGCAAAACTTGGTAGCGCAAATGCATGCCGATATGGATGCGGCGGCTGGCCAAGCTGAGCCTTCGGTAGGATTAGAGGTTGATAGTCAGTCTGGTGAGGGTGACGATGGCTTCAATGGTATCGATAGCCCGCAGGCTATGGGTGGGGCAAGTAAAACTGACCCATTGAATCGCGACGTGAAGCAATGGATGCCTGAAGATAGCGCTCAGCTTGAATCATTTATTCATCCGCTTGAGCGAGGCAGCTCAGCTTTATGAAAAAT
>CAINAY010000136.1 GCA_903846425.1 uncultured Noviherbaspirillum sp. | reverse complement strand
GGCTGCATTACGTGTATCCCTATCCGCATGTCGATGACATCATCCCGCTGATGAATGGTGGCCATGTGTTGCCTTATCTGGATGTGCCGCTTCAGCATTCGCATCCCGATGTGTTAAAACGCATGAAGCGTCCAGCGAACGGTGAAAAAAATATCGAGCGTATTCAGGCGTGGCGCAAAGTGTGTCCTGATATAACAATACGTTCTACCTTTATCGCGGGTTTTCCGGGTGAGACTGAAGAAGAGTTTCAGCACTTACTCGATTTTCTGCAAGAAGCACAAATCGATAGGCTGGGATGTTTTGCTTACTCGCCCGTAGAAGGCGCGGTAGCGAATTCGCTTGCCGAAGCCATACCTGATGCTGTGCGTGAAGAACGCCGCGGCCGTGTGATGCAGTTACAAGAAAAAATTTCGCGTGAACGTCTCCAAGCTAAAGTGGGTAAAACGCAGCGCGTATTAATTGATTCGGTCGATCGAAATGGTGCGGTTGCGCGGTCCTCTGCCGACGCACCTGAGATCGACGGCGTGGTGTATGTGAAGCTACCTTACGATCCCTCGCGCCAACTCAAGGTAGGTGAATTCGTCGATGTGACGGTGACCGCTGCTGATGCACACGATCTGTGGGCCAGCGTTGATTGAGGCTATTGTTTTTCTGTGAGCCCCATGGATAAAAAACATTTGCAGACGCTGCTAACCACTACGGACTATCGTCCACCGGAAGGTTTTAGCGCTTTTCCGACGGCTATTCATCACGCGTCTACCGTTATTTTCAAGGATGTAGCCGCGCTGCGTGCTCGTAACTGGCAAGATAAAAATGCCTATACCTATGGGCTACATGGCACCCCCACTACATTCACATTAGAAGCGCGACTCGCGGAGATTGAAGGCGGTACGCACTGCTTACTTGCGCCCAGTGGTTTAGCAGCGATTGCGATGATTGATCTCGCGCTGCTCAACACAGGTGATGAGGTGCTGCTACCAGATAACGTCTACAACCCGAATCGCGAATTAGGTAGCTGGCTAAGCGAATCGTTTGGCATAAGCGCTCGTTATTACGACCCACTGATAGGTGAGGGCATTGCCGATCTGATTCAATCCAACACACGTTTGATTTGGACGGAAGCGCCGGGATCAGTTTCAATGGAAGTGCCCGACATTCCGGCGATTTGTCGCGTCGCTAAAGAAAAAAATGTATTGGTGGCACTCGATAACACCTGGGCAGCGGGTTTGGCGTTTCGTGCCTTTGATCATGGTGTGGATATCGTGATGCAAGCCTTAACCAAATATCACTCGGGTGGATCAGATGTATTGATGGGCGCAGTCATTACACGTTCTAAAGACTTGCATCACAGAATAGAGCAAGCCCATATGCGCTTGGGCATGGGTGTATCGCCTGACGATACATTCTTGGTTTTGCGTGGCCTGCCGACCATGAAACTACGATTCGAAGCGCATGATCGTAGCGCACGCGAGATCGCTACGTGGTTGAAGTCGCGCTCAGAAATTACTCATATCTTGCATCCTGCTTTCGAAGATTGCCCGGGGCATGCTCACTGGAAGCGAGATTTTACGGGTGCGGGAGGATTGTTTTCTGTGTTGTTTGATCCGCGCTTTACGGAAGTACAAACCGATCGTTTCATCGATAGCTTGAAATTATTCAAGATTGGTTATAGCTGGGGTGGTGCGAACAGTCTCGCAGTACCGTATCGAATGACAGCTATGCGCAAGCAATGGTCGCACCAAGGGCAACTGGTACGGTTGAATATAGGCTTAGAAGATACGCGCGATTTGATCGCTGATTTAGAGCAGGCACTCGCTACGTTGGCATAGCTTGATTATCTGAAAGATCAATAAAACCTCGAATCAATCGATAAGCTTTCCATAGCCACGCCACACCCCAAATTAGCATTGACAGCGGAATGCCGATAATCGATAGCGCTACCAATCCGCCGATTCCTACCCACACCAGATACCACCAAAACGAGCGTATTTGCCAAGCGTGATGGCTATATAAAAAGCTGTCTTCGGTTCGGCCACGCTTAACGTAATTGATGATTAAGGGAATAAACGAAAGCAATCCGAGAGAGAAAAATACCGACGCCGCATGCCCGACATACAGCCACCAGAGCAGATTTTTCTGGGCTTCAGTATCAGCGTCGTAATAGATTTGATGATCCATAAAAATCAATTAGCTTAGTCGCAGTGCAGCAGCATCAACGGAAAAGATTCAGTACACCATCTAATCCAGAAAAATTCAATGCAACATCAGCTTGCTGTTGCACTACAGGTTTTGCGCGGTAAGCCACGGATAAGCCGGCCACTGACATCATTTCCAAATCGTTCGCGCCATCGCCAATCACTATGGCATTGCTTGTAGGTACGCTCAATGCAGCACATTCATTTTCAACGGTTTGTCGTTTGATCGTGGCATCAATAATATCGCCAATGACTTTTCCTGTGAGCTTGCCATCCACGATATCAAGCACATTTGCGAGCGTGAAATCAATAGCGAGTTCGTGTTGTAAGCGGTCGGTGAAATACGTAAATCCACCTGAGACTAACACGGTGCGTATGCCTGCAGCTTTCACGGCTTGGAGTAATTCTCGTGCGCCGGGAGATAAGCGCAGTCGCTGATCAAATACCTGATGCAAGGCTGAGGCATCGAGCCCTTTTAATAAGGCGACTCGGCGCGTCAAGCTGGCACGAAAATCTAGCTCGCCACGCATAGCTGATTCGGTGATCTCAGCCACTTCCGATTTTAATCCGTGCATATCTGCAATTTCATCGATGCATTCGATAGTGATCAAGGTTGAATCCATATCCATCACAAGGAT
>CAINAY010000135.1 GCA_903846425.1 uncultured Noviherbaspirillum sp. | reverse complement strand
TTCAATAGCGGTCATTGGTGATGGTGCGATGACGGCAGGTATGGCGTTTGAGGCGCTCAACAACGTCGGTGTTTATGAAGATATCAAGATGTTGGTGGTGTTAAACGACAATGACATGTCGATCTCACCACCAGTGGGTGCGCTGAATCGTTATCTTGCGCGACTGATGTCTGGCAAATTTTATGCGGCGGCTAAGAGTATGGGTAAATCCATGTTGCCACCTTCTATGCGTGAGCTCGCGAAGCGTTTTGAAGAACACGCCAAAGGCATGTTGGTACCTGCCACCTTATTTGAAGAATTTGGCCTCAATTACATTGGCCCTATTGATGGCCATGATTTGGACTCATTGATACCTACGCTGCAAAATCTTAAGAACCTTGAAGGTCCGCAGTTTTTGCATGTGGTGACTAAAAAAGGACAGGGTTACAAACTCGCTGAAGTCGATCCTATTCTTTATCACGGTCCCGGTAAATTCAATCCTAGCGAAGGTATCAAACCAGCTGCCGCTGGAAAAATGACATACACGCAAGTGTTTGGTGATTGGTTGTGCGACATGGCGGCGCAAGATGACAAATTAGTCGCGATCACACCCGCTATGCGTGAAGGCTCTGGCATGGTGAAGTTTGAGCAAAAATTCCCTGATCGTTATTACGATGTGGGTATCGCAGAGCAACACGCCGTTACGTTTGCAGGCGGCATGGCGTGCGAAGGTTTAAAACCTGTGGTCGCGATTTACTCAACATTTTTGCAGCGTGGTTACGATCAATTGATTCATGACGTTGCGCTACAAAATCTTGATGTGACCTTTGCGCTCGATCGCGCCGGTTTAGTCGGTGCTGATGGCGCGACGCACGCCGGTAATTACGATATGGCGTTTTTACGCTGCATTCCGAATATGGTTGTCATGGCAGCCAGCGATGAAAACGAGTGCCGCAAAATGCTCACAACGGCGTATCAATATCCTGGACCGGCAGCGGTGCGTTATCCGCGTGGAGCAGGTATAGGTGCGGTTGTTGAGACTGAATTAAGCAGTATAGAAATGGGTAAGGGCGAGATTCGTCGTCAGGGTAAGGGTGTGGCGATACTCGCTTTTGGCACCATGCTCGCGCCTTCATTGCAAGCGGCTGAGACATTGAATGCTACCGTCGCCAATATGCGTTTTATCAAACCCTTAGATACAGCATTGGTTGCTGAGCTAGCAGCCAGTCATGATTTGCTAGTCACGATAGAAGAGGGCAGCATTATGGGTGGTGCAGGCTCAGCAGTTGCTGAAGCTTTGTCAGCCGCCGGTATTGTCAAACCGATACTGCAATTGGGATTGCCCGATAAATTTATTGATCATGGCGATGCAACGCAATTGCTTGCACAGTGCGGGTTGGATGCTGCGGGTATTACAGCGTCAGTGAATCAGCGTTTAAACACACCTGAACTACGATTGGTTGCTAATAGTCGCTAAAAAAGGAGCGGTGTATCTCGAATAGAAAAGCCGCTCCTGTCGTTGTATCTACTAATTCGTTGGATGACTACTTGGCTTAGAAATAATTAATTTTTCCAGCGGCAGACGCAGCGCCCTTGCAGTTGGCGCAGGCCCAAATCCAAGTCGTCCTACCCACACGACACGATCAGTATCTGTGTCAACAATTTCCCCTAGCTTGAGTCGTACTGTTGCAGCTTCTTGGCGCTGATCTATAAGCGTTGTGAATGATACGTTCTCACTTGCATAGCGCGCAAAAATAGGAATAGTCATTTCTGGCTGCTGCCATAAATCTAGTTGTGTCGCAGTCAGCCATACACGCTGGACTGCTTTACCAATATCGATGAAATCCTCATCAGTTTGTGGTTTTTGATCGCGCAACATAACCATATGTGCACCACAGGAAAGTGCCGTCCAGCCGTCCAGTTGTAACGACGTCGACCACGCCGCGCCAATATAACGATTTAAAAACTGTACACGCTCCCAACTAATGAGTACCGCACGCATAATTTTTAGATTAATGCGTCCGGGTCCGAGTGCGGCATCTGGGATGCGATCAAGGCTGTATTGAGCATTCCATTCGATAATTGATTTATGAACGGGGTAGGCCTCGGGGATTCTTAATCGTATACGGGTCGTTTGGAGTATGAGTTTAGTCATCTGTATACGCTGCAGCAAAGATTCCATCCAATGAATGGTGTAATGCTTACCAGCAGCTTGCTGCAGACTTTGTTTTTGACTATGCGTCAGTTTGCGCATCGACAGCGGCCTGCGTTGAACTGCGCGGCGGGGAATTTCAAAAACTAAAGGATCTACTTGTATCGTTTGGTCGAGCGAGAATCTGATATCAATAGCGAGCAATTTTCCGTGCACATGCTGCCTTTGATGAACATGCATCTGACAGCCTTCCGAGGTGGCGGCTAATTCCATCGTTAGTAGCAAAGCTCCAATAGCTAATAGTGTATTTTGATCATGCAGATCGTATACGACCATTTCTTGAGCATATTGAATATGCACCACAATGCGGTAATCATCGATGATTTCAAATCGCCATGGTTGAGTGTTATCTCCGCTAGGCGTCCATCTGGCTAGATTAAGGATGCGAATTACCGGCGATTCTTTCATAGAAATTTTATGAGTTAGAGTCTAAAAGGCGCCGTAAGGCAGCCATGCGAAATTTTTGAATAGGATTTGCATTTCCCATGGGTAGCCAGGTGCGCTTAAATTTTCCTAAATAGGCGTCAAAATGGAGGCCATGGGGAACAGGCGTCAGTTTTCCTCGACGCAGTACAATTTTAATGGCCTCAGTTGCTGCAACCCCTGCGCATAGGTAGCAAGCCATTGATGTCGATGGTCCGGCGCCTTTGTCTAAACTAACTTGGCGAGGATCTGCTAGATAGCGATGCATCAAG
>CAINAY010000134.1 GCA_903846425.1 uncultured Noviherbaspirillum sp. | reverse complement strand
TGCACAATCAACGCTGCAATGGTGGCGCCACGAAATCAAGCAAATGCTGGCTGGTTCGCCTAACCATCCCGTCACCAAAGCATTACAACCTCATTTGCAACCATTCAATCTGCGTGGTGAACACCTGCAAGCAGTGATTGATGGCATGGAAATGGATTTAACTCAAACACGTTATTTAGATTTTCCGGCGCTTGAGCGATATTGCTGGCATGTAGCCAGTGTGGTGGGAATTATGTCGGCCAGTATTTTTGGTTATACCGATCAGCGAACATTGGAGTACGCCGAAAAGTTAGGTATGGCTTTTCAGCTGACCAACATCATTCGCGATGTGGGTGAAGATGCGCGCCGTGGCCGCATCTATTTACCTATTAATGAGTTACAAAAATTTGAGGTCACCGCTGCCGAAGTGCTTAACGCAAAGCATAGTGATCGCTTTGAAGCCTTGATGAAGTTCCAATTAGCTAGAGCGCAGGCTTACTACAACGAAGCATTCGCCCTGCTACCGCCGACGGATCGCAGAGCACAGCGCCCGGGTTTGATCATGGCCGCGATTTATCGCACTCTGCTTGATGAAATATCCAATGATGGCCTGCGTGTGTTGCAGCACAAAGTCTCACTCACGCCATTGCGCAAACTATGGCTAGCTTGGAAAACATGGATTAACCCCGCCAGAATTCAACCAACGTGAAATTTGCCGTCATAGGAGCTGGATGGGCCGGGTGCGCTGCAGCGGTGGAACTAACGCGCCGCGGCGAACGGGTCACATTAATTGAAGCGGCCCGCACGGCTGGTGGAAGAGCACGGCGCGTGGAGCATGAAGGCTACCACCTCGATAACGGACAACATATTTTGCTAGGTGCGTACCACGACAGTTTGCGCTTGATGCGAACCGTCGGCATCACACCATCGCAAGCATTGCTTCGCTTACCCCTGCAGATGCGCTACCCACCGGGGACTGATGGCATGGAGTTTATCGCTGGACGTTTGCCTGCACCGCTTCATCTTCTATCTGCACTACTGACTTCACGAGGACTATCGGTCGCCGATAAATTATCGCTAGCGCGATTTTCTAGTGCCGCACGATGGATGAATTGGCGACTAGATGTCGACTGCAGCGTGGCTGAATTATTAGAACGCTTTGAGCAAACCGAACGCCTAATTCAACTCATGTGGCGGCCGCTGTGTATCTCTGCATTAAACACACCACCTGAGCGTGCCTCGGCCCGAGTTTTTTTAAAAACATTAGGTGATAGTTTGGGGGCTGCACGCAGCGCGTCCGACATGCTGTTACCCACGCGTGATTTGTCCGCCCTATTTCCCGACGCGGCTATTAGTTATGTAGAAAAGTGCGGCGGTAAAGTCCACTTGGGTGTGCATGTGCGCGCGCTCAATCACCCAGCGCATCAATGGCAAATTACGGGCGACGATTTTGATGAATGCTTTGACAAAGTAATCGTTGCCACACCTGCTTACGCAGCACAAACTTTGCTATCCCCCTTAAACACTGCTCTGTCAGACGCATTGAATTTTACGTATGAGCCGATTACCACGTGTTATCTCAAGTACGACTCATCCGTGCAGCTGGACTCGCCGTTCTTTGCCTTGAGAGATCATGCTGAATCCGCGCAGTGGGGACAATTCGTGTTCGATCGTGGGCAGTTAGATACGACTCAAGCGGGTTTACTTGCGGTGGTTATCAGCGCATCTACTGAAGCAGTAGCAATGGGCCAAGCCACGATAGCGAACGCT
>CAINAY010000133.1 GCA_903846425.1 uncultured Noviherbaspirillum sp. | reverse complement strand
TGTTTCAATCAAAATATTTGAAAGATGCCGATTGCGTGCTGGCGATGTATCACGATCAAGGTTTGCCAGTCCTTAAGCACGTCACCTTTGGTGAAGGTGTAAATGTTACCTTGGGTCTGCCCATTATTCGCGCCTCGGTTGATCATGGTACTGCACTGGATATTGCTGAGCAGGGTTTGGGTCTGGCAGATCATTCGAGTATGAGCGCTGCTTTGCATGCCGCTATAGAGATGATTCACGCATCGCGCAGCACGCATCAATGAAGCACATTCCACGGAAGCGATTTGGTCAGAATTTCTTAACTGACCGGTATGTATTGAATGAAATCATTCAGTCGATAGCGCCACAAGCCGATGATTTGATGGTGGAGATTGGACCTGGTCAGGGTGCGATGACGTCTTTGCTGCTGGATGGTGTTCATCAATTGCAGGTGGTCGAATTAGATCGTGATCTAGTTCAGATTTTGGAAAAAAAATTCCAACATCGGGCATTAAAAATACATTCAGGCGATGCACTTAAATTTGATTTTGCATCGCTTGCACAAACAGATAAAAAATTACGCGTAGTGGGCAATCTGCCTTACAACATCTCAACACCACTCTTGTTTCATCTGGCTGACTTTGTTGACTGCATCATCGATCAGCATTTCATGCTGCAAAAAGAAGTCGTACAACGTATGGTCGCCGCACCTGGTAGCAAAGACTATGGTCGACTCTCAGTCATGCTGCAGTGGCGCTATCAGATGGATTTACTATTTATTGTTCCACCCACGGCATTTGATCCGCCGCCCAAAGTAGAGTCAGCTATTGTGCGCATGAAGCCCCTAGCTGAGCCGCTAGCGTGTGATCAGCACAAGCTTGAGCAAGTGGTCACCAAGGCATTCTCGCAGCGTCGCAAGGTAATTCGGAATTGTGTGGCTGGTATGTTTACTGAAACTGATTTGATCAATGCTGGTATTGATCCTCAAACGCGGCCAGAGACGGTATCACTTGCTCATTATGTGAATCTGGCGCGCGCTTTATAAATTAATCAATAGCGACGAGCTTTTTAAGCATCGCGTTCTATTAATTCAATTTTATAGCCATCAGGATCTTGCACAAAGGCGATTACAGTAGAGCCACCTTTAACGGGGCCCGCTTCGCGGGTTACATTGCCGCCAACAGCTTTAACGGCAGCGCAGGTAGCTGCAGCATTTTCTACGCCGATGGCAATATGTCCATACGCCGTACCCATCTCATACTGACTGGTGCCGTAGTTATAAGTCAGCTCTAGCTCTGCCTGATCTGGATTAGCTTCATAGCCCAAAAAAGCTAGTGAGTATTTTTGATCAGGACGATCAGTCGTTCGTAGTAATTTCATACCCATAACTTTGGTATAAAAATCAATCGATCGCTGTAGGTCGCCAACGCGAAGCATGGTGTGAAGAAATCGCATAGTCTTTTTTCGGGATACGTTAAATGTGAGGATAGACTCAGTGGCTGTTGTGATTAGCAGCCGCTTAGCGGTAATTCAAAATTCGGGCAGCTGATGCGATTCATGATCACGTAATGCTTTACGCGCGATTTCAAACTCGGGTAGCACCGATTGAACCGTGGTCCAAAATTGCGGTCCATGATTCATCTCTCTCAGATGCGACAGTTCATGCGCGACCACATAGTCGATATTGGGTAACGCAAAATGCATCAAACGCCAATTCAGTCGTATGCGACCATCGGCAGTGCAGGAGCCCCATTGCGTACTGGCTGATGAAAGTGCGAAGCTAGAAAACTGTACGCCTAGTTTTTCTGAGTAGAAGGCGAGACGGTCAGCAAATACGCGCTTGGCTTCGCCTTGCAACCAACCCTGAACGCGATCTTTGAGTTGTTGCTCCGTTGCCGAGCCAGGCAGGCTGATATGTAGCTCGCGTTGGTCTTCATCAAACCGCGCACCGACCGTGCCGTTAAAAGCAATGCGAAGCGTAATATCGGAACCCAGATAAGGTAGCTTAGCGCCATCGCGCCATTCCATCGGTGGCCGTAGGCGACGTACTGAGCGCTCGCGCTGCTCATTGATCTTTTTAAAAATCCAAGCTTGCTTGGCGCTGATAGCGGCTTCGATATCCATCATCGTCAGCCACTGAGGAGCGGTTACCCGCAGTCCATCATCATCGATGAGAAAGCCAATACTGCGGCGACGTGAACGCACCAAGCGATAGTCTAAAAAGTGCGTACCAAAATGCAGCCGGCGATGATTCGGTGGGATGGCTGGATCGGGTGCAATAGCGTTTGGCTGCGGAGAATTAGCGCTGTTTTGACTGCCGTCAGAAAAAAAAGCGTCGAGCAGCGAAAGCTGATTCGGATCGGCTAGTTTTTTTCTCAGAAACTGCTTGATGGCCATGAGGTAGCGAATTTAGAGTGACTTTTCATTCAAATAAGCAGCGGGACTTAACACCCGCATCTCAGATTCTATCCAATTTTCGGCTTTGATCATTAATTCTGCTGAATTCATGCCTTCAGAAGCAATCGGAGTACCAATCGACACCGTGATAAGCCCTGGTTTTTTAATAAATGCATGGCGAGGCCAGCAATCGCCAGAATTCATGGCAATCGGCACCACAGGCACGCCGGTACCAATTGCGAGTATCGCCCCACCAGCTTTGTATTTGCCTTGTTGACCCACGGCGGTACGGGTCCCTTCGGGGAACATGATGACCCATTGGCCGTCATCTAATCGTTTTCTTCCGGTAGTTATCACTTGTGACATTGCATCGCGACCTTTATTACGATCGATCGCAATCATGCGCAGCATGCCTAAGCCCCAGCCAAAAAAAGGAATGTAGAGCAGCGATTTTTTAAACACAAAAATCAGCGGACGT
>CAINAY010000132.1 GCA_903846425.1 uncultured Noviherbaspirillum sp. | reverse complement strand
ACTACCTGAAGTCGATGTGGCCGCACCAACACTGGAATTAGATCTGTCCGTTCCTGGTCAGCGCAGTCCACTCAAACTGATTGGTATCGATGGGTTTCAATCGGCAGCCATTTCACCCGATTTACTGGGTGTCTCAGAATCAGGTAAGCCTTTTGATACATTGATGGCCGATACCGTGTTTCTCTCCCCTGCTGCGATGGAATGGCTAAAGCTTAAATCCGGCGATCAACTCAAACTCATTTCGGGTACTCGCTTAGTCTCACTTCGTGTCGCAGGTTCGCTCTTACGTGCACGCGCAGGACAACGACTGGCTGTTATGGATATCGCTAGCGCGCAATGGCAATTCGGTCGTCTTGGTCAATTGTCACGCATTGATCTAAAACTAATCGCAGGGATTGATCGTGTCAGTTTCCGTCAGCAGCTGGAATCGCGTTATCCATCACTTTCTTTCACCGAATCTGAAGATCAGGATAAGCGTACCTCAACCATGTCGCGTGCTTATCGTGTCAATCTCAATGTGCTTGCTCTCGTCGCTTTATTTACGGGCGCATTCTTAGTGTTCTCTACACAAGCCTTGTCGGTGCTGCGACGTCGACCGCAATTTGCGTTGCTGCGCACGTTGGGTATGACGCGCGCTCAATTGATCGTACAAGTGATGATTGAAGGTGGCCTGTTGGGCGTCACCGGAGCCGCCTTAGGTATAGCTGGCGGTTATGCCTTAGCTGCTGCAGCTTTGTCATTGTTCGGGGGTGATTTAGGCGGCGGGTATTTTCCCGGTGTGCGGCCTGTACTTATTTTTGATCCAATCGCAGCCGCACTATTTTTTATCGCAGGTAGCGGCGTTGCATTGTTAGGTAGTCTTTCACCAGCTTTGGAGGCTGCACGTGCACGTCCTGCTGCTGCGCTTAAAGCAGGTAGCGAAGATGTAGCTCTCGCTCCATTAGCACTGCCCTGGCCGGGTCTGACGGCTATCGTTACTGGAGGCGTTTTTACTCAACTGCCACCCGTACAAGGCTTACCTATCTTTGGCTATCTAGCGATTGCATTACTGCTCATCGGAAGCATTGCACTGATGCCGCGCGCCGCCGCTTTACTGTTTACTGTGTTGGCTAAACGCTGGCAGGGATTAACAGGCAGTCTCTCACTATCACGACTTGCCAACGCTCCGAATCAAGCAGCGATTGCTTTAGGTGGAGTGTTAGCAAGTTTTTCATTGATGGTGGCGATGGCGATTATGGTATCGAGCTTCAGAGATTCGGTCGATGATTGGTTACAGCATTTGTTATCCGCTGATATGTATGTGCGCATACAAAATGGTGGTGAGCAAGCACGCTTTGGCACTGCGGAACAACAGCAAATCGCTCAACTACCATCGGTCGCAAAGCTTGAGGAAACACGACATCAACTGATTACACTAGCTCCTGCACGCCCTGCCGTCGCACTCATTGCGCGTTCTATCGATGTGAATGCACCAGATCGATCAATCGCCGTGGTTGGTGACACTATCAAAGGTTTGCAGCGGCCTGTGTGGGGTTCGGAAGCGATGGTCGATTTGTATGGCTGGACATCAGGACAAACCGTTCAGCTTCCGATCGCTGGTCGCATGCAAAGTTTTACTGTGGCGGGTATCTGGCGTGATTACGCGCGTCAATCCGGCGCCATCATGATGCGCATAGAAGATTATCGTCAGCTCTCAGGCGACCTGGCTGTGAATGATGTTGCGCTGTGGGTGAAACGCGATAGCTCCCTACAATCTCTGCGCCAACAACTGGATGCGCTTCCTTTTGCAGCCACGCTGGAATATGCCGAGCCAGGTGAAATACGCTCAGTGAGTTTGAAAATTTTTGATCGTAGCTTTGCAGTGACTTATGTACTTGAAGGCATTGCGATTGTGATTGGTTTATTTGGTGTCGCTGCCACCTTCTCAGCACAAACACTATCGCGCGCAAAAGAATTTGGCATGCTGCGCCACATTGGTATTACACGCCGACAAATACTGATGCTATTAGCGAGCGAAGGAAGTTTGCTCGCTAGTTTGGCCATACTGGTTGGATTTGTACTGGGTTGGTGCATTAGTTTAATTTTGGTGTTTATTGTGAACCCACAATCATTTCATTGGACGATGGAATTACACATACCCAGTGCCTTGCTCGCTAGTGTCGCCGCTCTGTTGTTATTATCTGCCGCTGCGACTGCCTTAATTTCAGGTCGCCTTGCTGTATCAGGCAGTGCTGTTCGCGCCGTGAGGGAAGATTGGTGAATTACTTTCGTTGGCTAATCTATCTCATGTTGTGGTTCGCAACAGGCAGCGCCCTTGCTGAGTCACCGGTGTTTAGCAAAGTCACTCAAGGCCGTGCATTAAGTTTTCCGCGAGACTTTGGCGCACACCCTGACTTCAAAACGGAGTGGTGGTACGCCACTGGCTGGCTACAAACGCCGGACGGTAAACCGCTTGGATTTCAAGTGACTTTTTTTCGCTCGGCGACTGAACACGACACTAAAAACACCAGTCGCTTCTCGCCACGACAATTAATCATTGCGCATGCAGCACTTTCGGACACGGCCATCGGTAAACTTCACCATGATCAAAAAATTGCACGCGCAGGATTTGGGCGCGCGTTTGCAGATGAAGCCACTACCAAGCTTAAACTCGATTCATGGACCATGCACCGCAGTAGCGATGGTCAATATCAACTACAGATACCCGCACGCGATTTCACGTTATCGCTAACGCTGCAACCCACTCAGGCAGTCATGCTACAAGGCGACAGCGGATATTCACGCAAAGGCGCTTTACCTGAGCAAGCCAGTTACTACTACAGCGAGCCGCAACTCGCAGTGAGCGGCACCATTACTCGCCAAGGTAAGCCCGTTAAAGTCACTGGCAATGCGTGGTTAGATCATGAATGGTCGAGCACTGTGCTGGATAAAAATGCGGTGGGCTGGGATTGGGTGGGTTTAAATTTAGCCGATGGCGGCGCGCTGATGGCTTTTCAAATACGCAGCGCAGAGGGCAAGCCCGTGTGGCAACATGCGGCCTTGCGCGATGCGAAAGGCCACACACAATCGATTGATGCCTCGCGTATTCGTTTTATGCCCTTAAAGACGTGGCGCTCGCCGCGCACTGGTGCAAGCTATCCTACCTCCCTGCAAATAACTATCAATGATGTGCGCTGGGAAGTCGTGCCCTTACAAAATGATCAGGAATTAGATTCACGGCTATCGACCGGATCCGTGTATTGGGAAGGTGCCGTAACAGTACTGCGTAATGGTCAGCCGGCAGGGCGCGGCTATCTTGAAATGACCGGCTATCTGAAAGCCTTGAAATTATGAAACCACTGAGTGAACGACCCAAATCGAGTAGCGGACTAAAAACGCTCGCTGGCTTACTTCCCTTTTTATCGCCTTACAAAAAACGTATTGCTATCGCAGCGGTAGCGCTCGTGATTGCGGCAGGCTCTACCTTAGCGATACCGTATGGATTTCGTCAGTTAATTGATCTAGGATTTGCCAGCAAAGGAGTAGAACAAGCATCGAGTGTAAATCTCACTTTCATCGCACTGTTTGGTATTGCCAGTGTGCTTGCTATCGCCACGGCTGCACGTTTTTATATGGTGTCTTGGCTGGGCGAACGAGTGACTGCTGATATACGCAGCGCTGTGTATGCTCATGT
>CAINAY010000131.1 GCA_903846425.1 uncultured Noviherbaspirillum sp. | reverse complement strand
CGATCTTTTCCTAGGTATTGGTGCAGGTGCATTTCCAAAAACTTCGGGCAGTAGTGAGCTTCGCACGATGTTCCTGCCAGTCGTGCAATACAGCTGGGGCGATATTGCTTACATCTCCGGGTTGAAGGCGGGTCTCTGGGGATTCACAACGGAAGACCGTTCACTACGCATCGGTCTTTATGCCGAACCGCGTTTCGGATATGACGCTAGCGACAGCAAACGTACTGTAGGGATGGCTGACCGTGAATTCGCAATCGACGCTGGCCCCAGCCTACGCTGGACAACCCCACTAGGTGCATTAAATCTAGAGTATGGCTTTGACGTCACTGGTCGCAGCAACGGGCAGGTCGCACAGGTACAGTTCATTCGCCCACTGATCAGTGAACAAGGCTTTCGCTTAAATGGTATCGCTGGTGCTACCTGGCAAAACGCCGCAATGAACACCTATTACTGGGGTAAACGTGGTTCAGAGAGCGAGACAGGATCCGCGATCAATATCGGCGCTGGTACCGCGCTCTCAGTTGGACTGACAGGGTTTTACAAAATGAGTCCTGGCGGTGGCGCCCTATTCTTTGGCACCAGCATCAATCGTCTGTCCGACCCGCAAGCCCAAGGCCCCATCTCTGAACGTCGATACACTCCGGTCATTTATCTAGGATATGGCTGGAAGCTCTGACGTCGAAAATGGTAGGCACAAAAACGCCGTGCATAAATTGATTCACAACGTGACACTAAAAATTAAGAGAGCGTATTTACGGAATTCCAGAACTCGCACCATCAGCAACCGAATCTTCAGGCGCTGGTTGGCGATCCCCAATATCAAAGGTACGTTATATGTTTGATTGGCTTTCTTCTCCTGAAGTATGGATTGCTTTAGGAACGCTTGTGGCACTTGAGGTGGTTCTTGGCGTCGACAACATCATCTTCATCAGCATCTTGTCGGGAAAACTGCCTGAGCATCAGCGTGCGAAAGCTCGGCAGATCGGCCTTGGTGTTGCTGCGATAAGTCGCCTTGGACTCTTGTTTGCGATTGCATGGATTGTTTCACTAACCCAGCCTGTTTTCAGTTTGTGGAATAACGATTTTTCATGGCGGGACCTGATTCTTATTGGTGGGGGCGTCTTTCTTATCGCCAAATCAGTCACTGAAATGCATAACAAGCTGGAAGGTCCGGACAGCTCATCGGGGCCAGTCAAGCAAGCTACATTTGCGGTTGTCATTTTGCAGATCATGGTTCTGGACATGGTGTTTGCACTGGACTCGATCATTACTGCAGTGGGCATGACGTCATATGTCAGTATCATGGTGATTGCAATTTTGACCGCTACCGGTGTGATGGTGTTTCTCGCCAAAGCGATTCACGAGTTCGTGCAGAGGCATCCTACAGTCAAGATTCTGGCGTTGTCTTTCCTGCTGTTGATCGGCGTTGTGCTTATTGCTGATGGCATGGGTCAAGCTGTCCCCAAAGGTTACTTGTACTTCGCCATGGCTTTTGCAGTGTTTGTAGAAATCCTGAATATTCGGTTTCGGAAGATTAGTTCGCCCGCAGTGTCTTTGCATGAGGCCATTCGAGAACCTAAGGCTTGAGAATCCTGCACTCGTTATACTGTGTGTGTCAGTCCACCCCAACGGCTGATTCTAAACATATCTGTATGCGTGTAACTAGCTGCAAGAGACTGGAAAAAAATCCTCATGCGAAATTTTTTGATACTGCTGTTGCTTCTTCTTGCACTCCCTCTTGCGAAGGCTGAAGAAGTCTATGGACCCGAGCTTGAGGGATTCAAATACCCATGGCCCGAGTTGCGCTTTTATTTCACATCGCAGCGCCAGTCAGTGCAGATGGCTTATCTTGAGCTCATGCCTGAAAAGCCAAATGGCCGAACCGCAGTACTCTTGCATGGTAAAAATTTTTGCAGCGCTACGTGGGAGGGGACTCTACGTTTTCTGCAACAGCGGGGCTATCGAGTGATTGCACCGGATCAAATAGGCTTTTGCAAATCGAGTCGCCCTATCGCTTATCAGTACAGTTTTCATCAACTCGCGCACAACACCAAAGCCCTGCTAGATTCACTAGGCATCGACAAAGTCACAATGGTAGGTCATTCCACCGGCGGGATGCTGGCAACACGTTTTGCACTGATGTTTCCCAATCGGGTCGAGCAGCTGGTGATGGTTAATCCGATTGGCCTTGAAGATTGGAAGGCCGAGGGCGTGCCCGCGCTGTCTGTCGATGAATGGTATGCGCGTGAACGAAATGTGACAGCGACGATGATTCGCAATTACGAGCGAAGCACCTACTACGTGAATGAATGGCGACCCGAATATGAGACTTGGGTACAAATGCTAGCTGGCATGTATCGCGGGCCAGGTGGGCTCACCGTGGCTTGGCACTCGGCGCTGATTTATGACATGATTTTTACACAGCCAGTAATGTATGAATTTAAAAATCTGCGAGTGCCAACACTGCTCTTGATCGGCGAAAAAGATAACACCGCGATTGGAAAGGATCTTGCACCGCCCGAAATCAAATCTCGTTTAGGTAATTACCCCGCACTGGCACGCCGCACCGGTGCTGCGATTCCCGGTGCATCGCTGGTATTGTTTTCTGAACTGGGGCATGCTCCACAGATGCAAGATCCGGAACGATTCCATCGCGCATTAATCGATGGCTTAACTCATCGCGATTAAAACAATCCCACTACTTTACCTTCGTCATCGACATCAATCTTTTCTGCGCTAGGCACTTTAGGCAAACCAGGCATCGTCATAATATCGCCACAGATCATCACAATAAATTGCGCACCCGCTGCAAGTTTGACTTCGCGCACATTCACAATATGACCACTCGGTGCACCCCGCAACGTAGCATCTGAACTAAACGATGACTGTGTCTTGGCAACGCAAATAGGATAGCTGCCATAGCCCGCCTCTTCCCATGTTTTGAGTTGCTGCTTCACTTTTGCCGAAGCACTGATATCGGCGGCACCATATATTTTGGTGGCTACCTTTTTCATTTTTTCTAGCAATGAATCACCGTCTTCATACACATACGTCATGCCGCTCGGCTGCTCTGAAAGACGAACCACTTCATGCGCCAAGGCTTCTGCACCAGCGCCACCTTTTGCCCAATGCTCTGCCAGCACTACATTGACGCCCAGCGCTTTCATTCTATTGGTGACTAAGTTAATTTCAGCTTCAGTGTCAAAGGTGAATCGATTAATCGATACGACGCAAGGCAATCCATAATTGTTTGTCACATTCGACACATGGCGCTCAAGATTGACCAAGCCTTTTTCAAGGGCGACCAGATCTTCGCCATTGAGCTCTTTCACATCTTTACCACCGTGGTATTTCAGTGCGCGAATGGTCGCAACCAATACACACGCCGATGGCTTAAGGCCGGTCTTACGACATTTAATATCAATAAATTTCTCAGCGCCTAAATCTGCCCCAAAGCCCGCTTCAGTCACCACATACTCACCTAACTTCAAGGCGCTTTGAGTCGCAATAACGGAATTACAACCGTGAGCGATGTTTGCAAAGGGGCCGCCGTGTACAAACGCCGGATTATTCTCTAAGGTTTGTACGAGATTGGGTTTAAGTGCTTCTTTCAGCAACACGGTCATCGCACCGTGCGCATTCAGATCACGCGCATGCACTGCTTTTTGATCACGGGTGTAACCAATAACGATATCGCCTAAGCGTTTTTTCAAATCTTTCACTGACGTAGCTAAGCAAAAGATCGCCATCACTTCGGATGCCACCACAATATCAAATCCATCTTGGCGCACAAATCCGTTGGCGGTTCCACCAATACCAACAACGATATCGCGCAAGGCGCGGTCGTTCATATCGACGACGCGCTTCCACGTAATACGGCGTGGATCGATATCGAGCGTATTACCGTGATTAATATGGTTATCAATCATCGCGGCCAACAAAGTGTTAGCCAAGGCAATCGCGGAGAAATCGCCGGTGAAATGCAGGTTGATGTCTTCCATCGGTACGATCTGGGCATAGCCGCCACCAGCTGCACCGCCTTTGACACCGAACACGGGGCCGAGCGATGGTTCGCGCAAACAGATCACGGTTTTTTTACCGATGCGATTTAACGCATCACCTAAACCCACGGTGGTCGTGGTTTTACCTTCACCCGCAGGGGTTGGGCTAATCGCCGTAACCAGCACTAGCTTGCCATCGGGCTTACCTTTCAATGAATCGACATAGTCGAGTGAGATTTTGGCCTTGTAATGACCGTAAGGCTCTAGATGATCATCCGCGATGCCAAGACGGGAAGCCACCTCAGTAATTCGCTTCATCGTCGCTTTTTGCGCGATCTCGATATCGCTTGCCATGTCGTCTCCAAAATTTATAGTGATATGAAACAGCCGTTTGAGCTGTTGTGTTATTTAGGCCAGTTCAAGCCGTATTTTAACGATCTCTGAGAAGTTCATACAAAAGAGCCCAACAAATCTACGCTCAGATTACTGTCTATTTGGTAACGACTTCATAGAATGAGTCTAAGTTGTTCTATAGTCTAGGGAATTCCTGTTTCGAATTTGTCAAAGGTGTGACCCGATGCTTATCAATTGTGCGGTATACCAAGAAGGTCAAAAACTATCAGACATCCCCGTTGAAGATATCAGCAACTGGCTAGCTAAGCCTGGCTGTTTGACCTGGGTAGCCTTACGTGATGCATCACTGGCAGAGATGACGCAAATGCAGGAAGAATTTAATCTGCATCCGCTGGCGATTGAAGATGCGACACACGGCCATCAACGTCCAAAAATTGAAGAATACGGCGATATTGTTTTTGTTGTGATGCACTTATTAGAGGTGCATCAGGATGAAATACTGGTGGGTGAAGTAGCGATTTTTGTCGGTCCCAATTTTGTACTGTCCGTCCGTAATGGCAGCAAACAAGATTTTTTAGGTGTGCGTGAGCGTTGCGAACGCGAGCCGGAGTTACTCAAACTGGGTTCAGGTTTTGTCTCGTATGCCTTAATGGATGCGGTCGTTGATCGATATTTCCCGTTGGTTGAAGCGCTTGAATCTGATCTGGAAGATGTAGAAGCTCAAATTTTTGAACGCGGCTCTGCTCGTTGGAATATTGAACGACTGTATGCACTAAAGCATCGCTCATCCATGCTGCGCCACGCAGTCGTACCCTTACTTGAAGTGGTTGGAAAGTTACATGGGGGACGCGTCCCTGCGGTGTGCATGAACAGCCAAGACTATTTTCGCGATGTGCATGATCACTTAGCGCGCATCAATGGCGCGCTCGACACCATTCGTGACACCATTACAACTGCCATTCAAGTGAACCTATCCTTGGTCACCATTGAAGAATCGGAAGTCACGAAACGTCTAGCCGCTTGGGCCGCTATCTTTGCCGTATCAACTGCATTAGCCGGCATTTGGGGAATGAACTTTGATTTCATGCCCGAACTCAAATGGAAATATGGTTACCCAATGGCCTTAGGTGTTATTGGGTCGATTGTGAGTATCTTGTATTGGCGATTCCGTCGCCTAGGGTGGTTATAAACCTATGAAAAGTCGAACGACGATCAGTCTCAACTCGTAAAGTACTCGCGAATGGCCTGCACCGCTTGATGAATACCTGGGGCATCCACATCAAGATGCGTTACAAAACGCAATCGATACAAGCCCGTAGCTAAAATCCCGCGTGAGCGTAAATAATCCAGTAAGCCTGCAGCACGTTCATGCGCCGAGCCACTGAGCTCAATAAATAAAATATTCGTGTGTGGAGATTCCATCTGTACGCCTGGAATACCATCTAAGCCCGATGCGAGGTCACGCATCAACGCATGATCGTCAGCCAACCTGTCAATGTGATGATCAAGTGCATAACTAGCCGCAGCTGCTAACAAGCCTGCTTGACGCATACCCCCACCGGCCATTTTGCGAATTCTATGTGCTCGATAAATAAAGTCTTTAGAGCCACACAAGGCCGAGCCCACAGGTGTGCCAAGACCTTTACTAAAACAAACGGACACACTGTCAAAACACGACGCAATAGCTTTAGCTTCTTTACGTGCATTAGTGCCGCGCTGCACAGCTTGAGCTACTGCAGCATTAAATAAACGCGCTCCATCCAGATGCGTAGCTAATCCTTTGCTCTGAGCAAATTGCGTTGCTTGCTCTATATAGGACATAGGTATCAGCTTGCCACCGATAGTGTTTTCTAATGCAAGCAAACGTGTACGGGCGAAATGCGCATCATCGGGTTTGATCGCTGCTTCAATATCATCGAGTGCGAGCGATCCATCTGCTTGATGATTCAAGGGCTGCGGTTGCACGCTACCAAACACCGCTGCACCGCCCCCTTCCCACAAGTACGTGTGCGCTTTTTGACCGACGATGTATTCATCACCGCGTTGGCAATGCGCGAGTATCCCGCACAGATTACTCTGTGTTCCCGTGGGCATGAACAAAGCGGCTTCAAAGCCCAACATGTCAGCGATTTTTTCTTGTAAATGAATGACGCTGGGATCATCGCCCAACACATCATCGCCCAATGGGGCCGAAATCATGGCTTCACGCATGCCTGTCGTAGGCTGAGTAACGGTATCACTACGCAAATCAACTAATCGTGTCATGTGAATGCTCGCCTAACAAATTATTTAAGATAAGGACGAATCCAGCCTAGATTTTCTGACGTTCCCGCACGCGGATTGTATTCACATCCCACGTGGCCGTTATAGCCAAGCTCATCGAGTACAGTAAAAAGGTAAGGGAAATTGACTTCACCAATATCAGGCTCATTGCGTTTAGGTACGCCAGCGATTTGTACATGACCGACATTGGCAAAATGCTTACGCAGCCGCATTTCGATATCGCCCTCCATGATTTGTACATGATAAAAATCCATCTGTACTTTCAAATTAGGCTCACCTACTTCGTGCAGTATGTCATGCGCGTCTTGCTGATAATTTAAAAAATAACCTGGAATATCGCGATTATTGATCGGTTCGATTAAAGTCGTAATACCTTGTTCCTGACAGGCACGCGCAGCTAGCTTGACATTCGCAATATACGATTGTCGCATCGCGGCACGATCGGCATCACTGATGGTCACGCGCTGATGGCTATCGATTGGCATGCGGCCCGCCATCACATGCAACCGTTTACAAGCGGTAGCATCGGCATAGGTGAGCGCCTTCTCCAAACCCGCCGCAAATTCTTTTTCACGTCCTGGCAAAGCGGCGATACCGCGCTCGCCTTTTTCCCAATCACCTGGAGGTAGATTAAATAATGACTGCGTTACACCCGATGCTTTGAGGCTGCCCGCAATCTGCTCGGGTGAAAATTCATACGGAAAAAGATATTCAACAAAACGAAAGCCATCGCGTGCGGCGGCAGCAAAACGATCAAGAAACTCAT
>CAINAY010000130.1 GCA_903846425.1 uncultured Noviherbaspirillum sp. | reverse complement strand
GTGCTACTGATTCTGCCAATTGTTCGTCGTTGTCAGTGACGACGATGACCGACATACCTGCATCTGCAAAGTCCGCCAATGAAAAACCAGCCATGATGGATACTGCTAGAACGCCTTGCTCTAATTCCGCCTGACGTGCCGCTTCTACGGCGCGTTGCATAGCTCCTTCGTTGGTATTGCTTCGCAAAGTGTGTGACAGCAGCGACAGTTGTTTCCAGCGAGTGATAGGGCGCGATTGATCGGACAATAAATCCATCATCAATCGTCCGGCATGCTCCCCAGTTTCGGCCATATCAACATGCGGATAGGTTTTGAAGCTGACGATGATGTTGGCATGGTCCACCATTGTTTGAGTGACGTTGCCATGTAAATCGAGCGCAACAGCAATCGGCACATCGGGTGCGATCGCACGAATATTTTTTAAAAGTTCACCTTCGCCATCAGCGGCATTTTCGGCGACTAATGCGCCATGCAGGTCGAGCAAAATAGCGTCAGGTTGTTCGCTCAATGCATCAAGTATGCGTTGACTTAATTCTGTGTAGGCTTCAGCGGCGACCGTGCCACTTGGGTTGGCGGTTGCTGAGAGTGGTGTGATGAGTTGATGATCAGGTTGTGCTTCAGCCAGACGTATGAATGCGCCCATCGCGGTCCGCGCATTACGCTGATCATTCAGTGCATCTTCGCCATACAAAGGCTGAAAGGACGCCAGCGGTGTTGCTACCGGTGAGAAGGTATTGGTTTCGTGGTTAAAGCGGGCAATCAAAAATTTCATCGGCGATAAACTGAATCAAGCATCCGATAGGTATGCTCTCCTAAGTGGAGAGCTTACCAGTAATGTTCGCGACACATCATGCCGCCATCCTGCAGTCACTACTCAACTATCAAGCCGTCTGCCGCAGTGATCGTTTGAGCAGCTTGCCATTCGGATTACGTGGCAGGGGCTTATCTGTAAAAACAACCTGCTCGGGCACTTTGTAATCGGCTAAACGCGCGGCACAGTGTGCTTTAACAGCGGCGGCATCCACTGTTGCCTTCGGCGCGTATACATAAGCATGAACACGTTCACCCAGCACCGGGCAGGGGTGTCCGACTACTGCAGCTTCGACTACGCCGGGCAGGGCCATTAAAGCGTTTTCTACTTCGACGGAATAAATTTTATAGCCGCCACGATTGATCATGTCTTTGATGCGATCAAAGATACGCACCAGACCTTGGGCATCTTTGGAGCCCAGATCACCCGAGCGCCAGCAACCTTCAGCAAAACCTTTTGCGGTGGCTTCAGGATTATTCCAATAACCCGGTACCACCATCGGGCCACCGATCCATAGTTCACCGGATTCGCCGGGTGCGACTTCTTGGTCTTGATCGTTCATGATGCGAATCGTCGCGCACGGTAAGGTAATGCCGATACTGTCGTTATGTATCGCTGACAAACCTAATGGCATCACCGTAGCGGGCGAGGTTGATTCTGTCGATCCGTAGCAGTTGACGAGTGTCATGCCAGGTACAGCCTCCGCCAACGCTTGTACTGTTGGCACGGGCATGGGCGCGCCACCAAAAGCGCCGACACGCCAGTGGGATAAATCGACGGTGCGAAAAGTAGGCTGTAGCAAGCAGAGTTGATACATCGCCGGTACCATCACTGAAAACGTAACACGTTCACGTGCAGCGAGCGGTACAAAATCAGCGGCCTTAAATTCTGCAATCACCACTAGTGTGCCCATCACATGGACCATCTCTGCGATCAATGCGATCAATCCGGTGACATGACTGGCAGGTACAGCAAGTGCACCACGTTCGTCCTGAGTGAGCTTCATCGTTACTTCGTAATGAACCACCGAGTGCGAAATATTCAGGTGCGTGAGCATGGCCCCTTTGGGGTTGCCGGTGGTGCCTGAGGTGTAGAGTATGCAGGCGCAGTCTTCTTCATTGACTGCAACGGTGTTCACATTAGGGCCATCGAGTCCATGCAACGCTTCTACATGGCTGGTGGCCTGACCGGTTGAAACACGTAATTTCAATTCGGGTGATGTAGTGGTATCTGGAATACGGTCAGTCAGTTCTTCATCAAACACAATGCCTACAGCGCCGCATTGATTGACGATATATGCCAAGCCCGGCCCTTGTTCACGCGTGCCGACAGGAACGGTGATCACGCCCAGCTTTTGCAATGCGAATAGCACCGTAATAAATTCGGGGCGGTTCGATATGAAGATCACCACCCGGTCACCTTTTTTCAGGCCGCGCGCAGCAAATCCATTCGCCAGTTTGTTTACTTCAGCGCTGACCTCGGCATAGCTTAGGTGCTGATCATTAAAGCTAATGCATTCATGCTGCGGACGCTCTTTAACCGCACGTTCGAACATCCAGTAAAACGAAGGAGGACGATTTACAAAGCATTGAATTGCTCGTCCGTCAAAGTGAACTTCACTGCGCATAGCGGGCAGTGTTACGTGATCTTTCCAGGCTATCATTTTGTTTAAGCTATTTTAGGCAGGCTGGCGATTGGCACCGCGCTCGATCACAATTTCTGCATCGAGTAAGTTTTTAGAATGATTCAAATCAGATTGCGCAATCAACACCGACAGATCACCACCGCGTAGTCCACCTATCACTTCAGATAAACGTGCGGATAATGCCGGTGCTACACCCTCGAAGGGCTCATCAAGCAGCAGTAGTTTGCGACCTATCGTCAGCGCGCGTGCTAAAGCCACTAATTTTTGCTGACCACCTGAAAGTAAAAGTGCACGACGGTGACTCATCTCTTTGAGTTCGGGTAGCACGTGATAAACAAACTCAAGTCGCGGAGCAGTATCTTCGACTTTCATCGCCCACAATGGAACGAGGATGTTTTCTTCAACGGTGAGTTCAGGAACCAAACCACGATCTTCCGGCATATAGCCAATACCTAAAGCAGCACGTGCATGACGCGGCATGCGCGCCAGATCTTCACCATCCCACGTGATATGACCGCTGCTCAGCGGTAGGTGGCCCATGATAGAACGCAGAGTGGTTGATTTACCCGCACCATTGCGACCAATGAGTCCTACCATTTGGCCGCTACCGACTTCTAATGACAGTCCGCGCAGTACCTGCACCGACTGAATCGATACATCAATTTGTTCAATCCTCAGCATGTTCTTTCCTGTCTGATAGGGTGCCGGTTACGTAGCGTTGTACGTCGGCTGAGGCTAGTGCAATGGAGGGCTTGTCGTCAGCAATCACGCGTCCGCTATAAAAGGCAATTACGCGGTCAGCATAACGATCAACGATATCCATATCATGTTCAACGAAGAGTACGGTCACGGCTTCTTGCGAAAGAGCGCGCATAACGGTATCCATCATTGGAAACTTTTCATCAGCCGATACACCGGAGGTCGGTTCATCCAACAGCAGCACTTTCGGTTGACGCGTAAGCGCCATCGCAATATCGAGCAATTTACGTACACCGCCTGGCAATTCACCGACGGTGCGGTGCGTATGGGCAGATAATTCAAAACGCTCTAACAGTTCGGCAGCGCGCTCTTGTGCAGCAGCATTACGTGCAGTGCGCCAGAAAGACAAACCGCCGGTTTGCGATGCAATGGCGACCAGCATGTTGTCGAACACCGTCATTTCTTTAAAGAGCTGTGGAATCTGAAATGAACGCGCAACACCAAGTCGCGCAATGGTGCGCGGAGCTAAGCCTGCAATATTTTCACCATGCAGAAGAATTTGACCTGAATCGGGTTTGATGTAACCCGTGATCATATTAACGAAGGTGGTTTTGCCGGCACCATTACTGCCGATCAGACTTACTTTCGCGCCCGGAAGAATATCCACATTAATGTCGGATGCAGCAACCACTGCTCCAAAACGTTTTTCTATTGAGCGTGCGGAGATCGCAAAGTCATGAGCACTCATGCATGTTCTCCTTTTTTGCGTTTAGCTTCCCACAGTGAACCGATACCACGTGGCAGGAAGCGTATCACCGCGAGTAAGAACAGTCCGAGCGATAACTGCCAGCTATTCGGGAAATATGAGCTAGAGAATGAACGCACGATTTCGAGCACAGTCGATGCTATGAAAGCGGCGATCACACTATGATGACCCGCCAAGATAGCGACAAACACGAAGTCACCTGAGGTGGTCCAAAAACTAAATTCTGGTTCTACGTGACCGAGCGCCATCACAGCCAGCGCCCCACCCATACCACCGGTGAATGCTGCAATTAGATAATTAGCAGCGATTAAGTTTTGTACCGAGCTACCCAAGTATTCAACGCGGATTTCATTGTCACGCGAAGCTAGTGCGACGAGGCCACGTGTTGAATCAAAATAAATGCGCATCGCCATACCAACTATTCCGCCTAACGTAACCGTAACGGCATAGCTTGCATAACCACTCCAATTATCGCTGGGACGCACGCCGAAAATACTGACGCGACCCATATT
>CAINAY010000129.1 GCA_903846425.1 uncultured Noviherbaspirillum sp. | reverse complement strand
CCAACGTGAGACTAAAGTTTATGAGGATGTCATCAACAACGGAAGATATTCCTTCCTGTCGGCGCCAAACATTGATGGATTGCTAGAAGGTGGCGTTCCCATCATGGTGGGCAGTGATTGTGTAGGTGCGGTGGGCGTTTCGGGAGTGAAATCCTCTGAAGATGCGCAGATCGCTAAAGCCGGCATTGCGGCCTTGGGTTTGTAAGTCACTACTTAGTCGAAATACGGCGTGAAACCTTGGCTTGCTCGGGTATGATGCTTCGCGGTACAATTGTCAGGTTTAACTAATTGAACCCGCCGCCCGCACAAGCCTCCATCCACACATCCCGGTCCACCCGTATTCCGCGCGTCCCACATTAAGAGGGAGGCGGCTAGCGAGTATCAGGGATAGCTGCGGCGGTAACTATCTTGGAGTTACTTTTGCCGCCTTTTCTTTCGGCCAACGAGCAACCGGCCATCCTAGCCCTAGCGGATGGCACAGTATTTAAGGGAATTTCAATCGGTGCCGCAGGCTATACCAGCGGTGAAGTCGTTTTCAATACAGCAATGACGGGTTATCAGGAAATTCTGACCGACCCCAGCTATAGCCGCCAGATTGTCACACTCACTTATCCGCATATTGGTAATACCGGTGTCAATCCTGAAGATGTGGAATCTAGTCGTGTTCATGCCGCTGGATTAATCATTCGCGATTTACCGCTTCAGGCCTCCAATTTCCGTTCGACGCAAAGTCTGTCGGACTACCTCAAAGCAGAAAATATCGTCGCTATCGCGGGGATTGATACTCGTAAGCTGACACGCATTTTGCGAGAAAAAGGTGCGCAAAGTGGATCGATTGTCGCTGGTACTGATGCCAAGCAAGCGACTGCGCTGGGGCATGCGAAGGCCTTTGCTGGTTTGGCCGGCGTGGATCTGGCAAAAGTGGTGTCAACCAAAGCTTCGTATGAATGGACCGAGACTGAGTGGGTACTCGGTCAGGGTTACGGCAAACTCAGTTCACCCAAATTTCATGTGGTTGCGTTTGATTACGGCGTGAAGTACAACATCCTTCGTATGTTGGCATCACGCGGCTGTCGTGTCACCGTCTTACCTGCGCAGGCCACTGCATCCGATGCGTTGGCGTTAAAACCGGATGGTATTTTTCTCTCAAATGGTCCGGGGGATCCTCAGCCCTGCGACTACGCCATTCAAGCGGCACGCGAACTAATTGATCAAGGTTTGCCGACCTTTGGCATTTGCCTTGGACACCAAATCATGGCGCTCGCTTCGGGCGCAAAAACCATCAAAATGAAATTCGGTCACCACGGTGCGAATCATCCGGTGCAGGATTTAAGTACCAAGAAAGTCATGATCACTTCGCAGAACCACGGTTTTGCAGTGGATCCCAACACGTTACCTTCAAACTGCCGCGTTACACATATTTCACTTTTCGATAATTCGTTACAAGGTTTTGAGCGAACTGATCGTCCCGCATTTTGTTTTCAAGGCCATCCCGAGGCCTCGCCCGGACCACACGACATTGCACCGTTGTTCGATCGGTTCCTGGCAATGATGGAGAAGCACAAACATGGCTAAGCGTACCGATATAAAAAGCATTCTCATCATCGGTGCTGGTCCGATCATTATTGGGCAGGCCTGCGAGTTTGATTACTCAGGCGCGCAAGCGTGTAAGGCGCTGCGTGAAGAGGGTTACAAAGTTATTCTGGTTAACAGCAATCCGGCCACCATCATGACCGACCCGGAAATGGCAGATGTAACCTACATCGAACCGATTAACTGGCAAGTGGTCGAGCGCATCATTGATAAAGAAAGACCCGATGCTATTTTGCCGACCATGGGTGGTCAGACAGCGTTGAACTGCGCGCTTGATTTGCATCGTCATGGCGTACTTACAAAATACGGTTGCGAATTGATTGGCGCTACACCGGAAGCGATTGATAAAGCCGAAGATCGTTCTAAGTTTAAAGATGCGATGACCAAAATTGGTTTGGGCTCGGCAAGCTCTGGCATTGCACATGACATGACTGAAGCTTGGGCGGTTCAGAGACAAGTAGGCTTCCCAACGATTATCCGTCCCTCGTTTACGATGGGCGGATCGGGTGGTGGTATCGCCTACAACTCAGAAGAATTTGAAGCCATTTGTAAACGTGGCTTAGAAGCTTCACCCACCAATGAATTGTTGATTGAAGAATCACTGCTGGGTTGGAAAGAATTTGAGATGGAAGTGGTGCGAGACCGCAATGATAATTGCATCATAGTGTGCTCGATTGAAAATCTGGATCCTATGGGCGTCCATACCGGCGACTCGATCACCGTCGCTCCAGCACAAACGCTGACGGATAAGGAATACCAGATCATGCGGAATGCCTCGTTAGCGGTGTTGCGTGAAATTGGTGTCGATACGGGCGGCTCTAACGTTCAGTTTGCGGTTAATCCTAAAGACGGTCGCATGATTGTGATTGAGATGAATCCGCGTGTATCGCGGTCATCAGCGTTGGCCTCAAAAGCTACCGGTTTTCCGATTGCGAAAGTCGCAGCCAAACTGGCGGTGGGCTACACCTTGGATGAATTGCGTAACGAAATTACCGGTGGTGCTACACCCGCATCGTTCGAGCCTTCGATTGATTACGTAGTCACTAAGATTCCACGGTTTGCGTTTGAAAAATTTCCCGCTGCCGATAGTCACCTGACCACGCAAATGAAATCGGTGGGTGAGGTGATGGCGATTGGTCGTACTTTCCAAGAGTCATTCCAAAAAGCGTTGCGCGGTTTGGAAGTCGGTGTCGACGGCATGAATGAAAAAACCACCGACCGCGAAGTCATTGAAGAAGAATTAGGTGAGCCAGGACCGGAACGCATCTGGTATGTGGGCGACGCATTTGCTCAAGGCTTTACGACAGAAGAAGTGCATCAACTGACAAAGATTGATCCGTGGTTCTTGGTGCAGATTAAAGAAATTATTGACATCGAACTTTGGTTAGAAACGCAGAAAATTTCTGATATCACTAAAGAGACCTTGTTAGCCTTAAAGCGCAAAGGATTTTCTGATCGACGCTTAGCAAAATTATTAAAAGTTGAAGATCGTGAAGTACGTAAATTACGCCGCATGATGAATGTGCGGCCGGTGTACAAGCGCGTTGATACCTGCGCGGGAGAGTTCGCCACCGGTACAGCGTATATGTACTCTACGTACGAAGAAGAATGCGAGTCGCATCCCACATCACGTAAGAAAATTATGGTGTTGGGCGGTGGTCCGAATCGTATTGGTCAGGGTATTGAATTCGACTATTGCTGCGTGCATGCAGCCTTTGCGATGCGCGAAGATGGCTATGAAACCATCATGGTTAACTGCAATCCCGAAACTGTATCAACTGACTACGATACCTCGGATCGTTTGTATTTCGAGCCACTCACCTTAGAAGATGTGCTTGAAATCGTTGATAAAGAAAAGCCAGTGGGGGTCATCGTTCAATACGGTGGTCAGACGCCATTGAAGTTGGCCCTCGATCTGGAAGCCAACGGTGTACCTATCATCGGTACCAGCCCTGACATGATTGATGCTGCTGAAGATCGTGAGCGGTTTCAAAAACTTTTGCAAGATCTCAAACTGCGTCAACCGCCAAACCGAACAGCACGTACCGAAGAACAGGCCTTGGCATTGGCACAAGAGATCGGTTATCCCCTGGTTGTACGACCTTCGTATGTATTAGGCGGTCGTGCCATGGAAATCGTGCATGAGCAGCGTGACCTTGAGCGTTACATGCGTGAGGCAGTGAAAGTATCGAATGATTCACCCGTGTTACTAGATCGCTTCTTAAACGATGCGATTGAAGTCGATGTCGATTGCCTTTCCGACGGCAAACGTACATTCATCGGTGGTGTGATGGAGCATATCGAGCAGGCGGGTGTTCACTCAGGTGATTCAGCATGTTCACTGCCGCCGTATTCGCTGGCCAAAGAAACGATAGAAATACTCAAGCAGCAAACGGCCATGATGGCGAAAGGTTTGAAGGTCGTTGGTTTGATGAACGTGCAGTTTGCGATTCAGCAGCAAGAAATTGACGGCAAGATGCAAGATGTGGTTTTTGTACTAGAAGTTAATCCACGCGCATCACGTACCGTGCCTTATGTATCCAAAGCCACTGGACTTCAATTAGCCAAAATCGCAGCGCGGTGCATGGTTGGGCAATCGCTTGATAGTCAAGGAATAGGTAACGAGGTCGAGCCACCTTATTTCAGCGTCAAAGAAGCGGTATTCCCATTTAATAAATTCCCAGGCGTGGATACGATTCTTGGTCCAGAGATGAAATCGACCGGTGAAGTCATGGGCGTAGGCAAAACCTTTGGTGAAGCCTTCGTCAAATCGCAACTCGGTGCCAGCATTCGCATGCCAACATCTGGTAAAGTTTTTCTGTCGGTGAAAAATAGTGACAAGCCGCGCGCCGTGGAAGTTGCTCAGGCCTTAGTGTCCATAGGATTTACTGTGGTGGCGACGAAAGGCACAGCCGCCGCTATTGCTGCTGCTGGCATACCTGTCGAGACAGTGAATAAAGTCGCCGAAGGCAGACCGCATGTGGTCGATATGATTAAGAATAATGAAATCGCACTCGTAATTAATACTGTCGAAGAAAAACGTACTGCTATTCACGATTCACGCACCATACGAACGTCGGCATTGGCTGCTCGAGTGACGACCTACACGACGATTGCCGGAGCAGAGGCCGCCGTTGAAGGTATGGCGCATTTGGATGAATTGCATGTGTACGATTTACAAAGCATGCATGCATCGCTGCATTAAATTGTATTAAACTTGAACGCTTAAAGTTCAAGCTCGAGGGGCTGCGAATTTCCGCAGCCTCTGTGCATTTAGTCTTGCTAATGGAATCGTTATGAGCTCAGTACCTATTACCGTCGTTGGTGCGCAATTATTGAAAGATGAATTACAGCGTTTAAAACACGTTGAGCGTCCTGCTGTTATCAATGCCATTTCTGAGGCGCGTGCGCAGGGTGATCTTTCAGAAAACGCTGAATACGATGCGGCTAAAGAACGTCAGAGTTTTATCGAGGGCCGTATTGCCGAGCTCGAAGGCAAACTCTCTGCGGCACAAATTATTGACCCCACCTTGCTTGATGCAGAAGGACGCGTTGTTTTTGCATCGACAGTCACTCTGCAAGATCTTGAGAGCGGTGATAACGTGACCTACCAAATTGTGGGCGACGATGAGGCTGATCTCAAGGTATCGAAAATTTCCATCAGTTCGCCGATTGCGCGCGCACTGATTGGTAAATACGCGGGAGACGAAGTTGAGGTGCAGGCGCCTGCTGGCGTACGCTCTTACGAAATCATCGAGGTTAAGTACATCTAAGCACTATGTTGGCGGCGCTGATTCCACGGTTGCGCGTTTTACTGGTCACCTTTTGGGTTGGCAGCGCATGGACCATTGGTTATGTCGTTGCGCCTTTGCTGTTTGCTACGCTAACGGATAGGGCACAAGCAGGCACCCTCGCCGGATTATTTTTTAAAGCGGAAGCGTGGATATCGCTGATTTGTGGTGCATCGCTGTTAGCGATCATCTGGACTCAAAGAGTACATTCAACACGTATTCTGCAAATCAAATTAGTGAGCGGCATGTTGTTATGCACGGTGCTTGGTTATTTCGGTTTGCAGCCTTACATGGCAGAGCTGCGTGCGATTGCTGCGCAGTCGGGTGGCATCATGAATGATGCCATGCGTTCTCGATTTGGAATGCTACATGGCGCGGCGAGCGTCATTTATTTAATTCAAAGCGTATTGGCCGTTGGCCTTGTTCTGAAATCCAAGTAACACGGCAGCTTGCTGTTATCTTCCCAACGAATTTTTCTTCTGACTTGTCTGGCGTACCTTCGCGCGTTTGACATTGCCGCCGGCTGTAATGCGTTCATTGCCTTTGACCATAAGTTTTTTGATCGTTGGCTTTTTTGTCGGATTGGTTTTGACGATGACCACTTCGCGCAGGCCTTTGCCACGAGTCGCTTTAGCTTCTTTTACGACTTCTTTTTTAGGCCGGTACAACACTAATAATTTACCGATGTGTTGAACGGGTGCGGCTCCAAGTTCTGCGCAGATACTTTCGTAGAATCCCAGACGCGCTTCACGGTCGTCGCCTAGGACGCGGACTTTGATCAGGCCATGCGAATTCAGGCTGGCGCTGATTTCTTTCATGACGGCAGGCGTTAGGCCGCCATCGCCAATCATGACGACAGGGTCCAGGCCATGGGCTTGGGAGCGTAGTTCGCTGCGTTGGGCAGAAGTTAGTTTAAGCATGAGCCTCTTTCAAAAACATCATTGTAAGTCAGTGACACCACTCTTTCGAGCTTAGAGTTGGATGGGAATTAATTTGTCTACGGGGTGTGATGAAACCCTGAGCGATGTATCCTTGCGAGTATGGCAAAAAACAAAGCAAACAAGAACTGGCTGCACGGCCATATCAATGACCCTTACGTAAAACTCGCGCAAAAAGATGGCTACCGAGCGCGGGCTGCTTACAAGCTCAAAGAAATCGATGAGGATGAAAAGCTGATTAAGCCGGGTCAGATCATTGTGGATTTGGGTTGTGCGCCGGGCAGCTGGAGTCAATATGCGCGGCGCAAGTTAGCTGGCAAGGAAGGCGGTGGCATTCACGGCATGATTGTCGGATTAGATATGCTGGAGATGGAGCCCATCGCCGATGTGAATTTTATTTTGGGTGATTTCCGTGAAGAGTCGGTACTAAGCCAGCTTCAGACTCTGCTTCAGGGTCAGCGGGTTGATCTGGTCATTTCCGACAT